>CAZFPG010000236.1:0-5657 GCA_964521055.1 uncultured Marinobacter sp. | reverse complement strand
GGAAACTGAGGATCGGGTCGTAGATGTCCTTGCGGTCCACTCGCTGGATGTATTCCTCGGGTGAGTACTGATCCGAATACTTGTGATACCCCGGAATCCGTCCACCTGCCAGTATGGCCCGCAGGTTCATGGAGCGACAGAGCTCCTTGCGGGCCTCATAAAGACGACGCCCCAGGCGATACCCGCGATAGTCAGGGTGGATAAAGACATCCAGCCCGTAGAGCGAATCGCCCTTCGGGTTATGCCAGATTTTCTCATTGCGCAGGATAAGGTCGTCGTAGGTGTGGGGGTTGCTGAAACGTTCATACTTGACACAGACGGTCAGCGCTATGGCAATCAGCTCGCCGGATTCCTCTATGCATATCTGGCCGTCCGGGAACTGCTCAACCAACGCCTTGATGGTTTCTTCCGGCCAGGCACCGCCGATATCGTCGTAAACCCTGTCCATCAGTTGCTGGAGCTGGGGATAATCATCAATGGTGAGATTTCGAAGGTTGAGATGCAGTTCTTCGTGGGCCATACACGGCGGCTCCGATTGAGTGCAGGAAAATTCCGCAAGATCGTTGATTAAAAATTATATTTTATCAGATCACGCTAAAGACTTCGCAGTTAAAGCCGAAAACCGAACTATACAAAACACATAGTGTCACGGCATTGCGCTCCCGTTACCTGTACTGAATGGATGAAAAGGACCCGACCAATGAACCTGAGTTTCGGCCAGAAGTTGCTCATCGCCTTCGGAATACTGCTTGTACTGGTCATGGGGGCGTTTACCCTCAGCGGTAACCTCAGGCTGCAGAGCACCACCGATACCTATGTGGAGGCATTGCTTGAAGATACCGTTGCGCAGAGTACGTCGAGCATCGCGAACTGGCTCAACACCCGCCTGACCATGACGGAGGCCACGGCCAAGGCGATGGAATCCGTGACCACCGATGAGGAGGCCCGGGTGATCCTGGCCGCGGCAACAACCGGTGGCGGTTTTATCGATGTGTATGTGGGCCGGGATGATGGCTACATGCTGATGAAAGACGATGCATCGGAGGCCACTCTTCCGGACGATTTTGATCCCCGTACCCGCCCCTGGTTCAAGCAGGCCAAACGTATGGGGGCAGCCTCGTTCACGGAGCCATACCTGGATGCCGGCACTGGCGGCACGATCATTTCCACCCTTGCCCCGGTGAAGCGCGGTGACTATAAAGGGGTGATTGGGGGCGACATTGCACTGAAAACCATCGAGCAGACCCTCTCAACCATTACCCTGGCTGATACCGGCTATGCCGCCCTGATCAGCGACGACGGTACAGTCCTGTTCCACCCGGACCAGGAACTGGTGGGCAAGGATATCAGCAAGCTTCTCGGGGGAGCGCCGCGACTGGGCGGCGATGCCCACCGCTACGAAGCGGACGACGTGAACTGGACCGCCAGCTTCCACCCCATCGAAGACGCACGGGGTGTTGACTGGTACCTGGGTACTTTTGTCAATGAAGACAAGATCAACGCACCTGTACAGGCGGCGCGGATTACCGGGCTGGTCATTGCGGTTATTGGCCTGCTGGTATCGCTGGTGGTTCTGCATTTCGGCATACGGGTGCTGATGACTCCGGTCAGAAAGCTCAACCGCGCCATGTCGTCCATTGCCAGTGGCGAAGCTGACCTTACCAAGCGCCTGGATGACAGCGCCAATGATGAGTTCGGCACCCTGGCCAGGGAATTCAACAGCTTTGTTGAAAACATCCAGAATGTTGTCAGGGATGTGCAGCAGGGCACTGCGGAGCTTGGGGATAACGTTACGTCGCTGCGGGATACCGCCAGCACGAGCCGCGGCAGTGTGGAGAAGCAGCAGGCTGAGATCGATATGGTGGCCACCGCCATTAACGAGATGTCTGCTGCGGCGGGCGAAATTGCCCAAAGCGCCCTGCAGACCGCGGACGCGGCCAACACGGCGGACGCCGACAGCCGGGCCTCGCTGGAAACCGTTGGCGCGTCCAGGGATGCTGTGCAGAAACTGTCCAGGGAGATCAACTCTGCCGCTGAAGTGATTGATAAGCTTGGCAAGGACGTGACCGACATTACCTCGGTACTGGAGGTGATTCAGGGCATCGCCGAGCAAACCAACCTGCTGGCACTGAACGCGGCTATTGAGGCCGCCAGGGCAGGGGATGCGGGCCGTGGGTTTGCTGTGGTGGCGGATGAGGTTCGCAACCTTGCCCGCCGTACCCAGGACAGCACGGAAGAAATCAATAACATGATCGAGCGCCTGCAGAATGGTGCCAACAGTGCGGTTGAAGTTATGAAGGCGTCAACGGCTGTTTCCAATGTCAGCATGGAAAAAGCCCAGGACGCCATGGAGGCACTCAACAGAATTGCAGACGCTATCACTTCCATCAGCCAGATGACTTCCCAGATAGCCACTGCCTCCGAAGAACAGACATCGGTTACCGAAGAGCTGAACGCTTCCATCACCCGAATTGCCGATGAAGGCCAGGAAGCGGCGAAGGCTGCCAGCGAAAACGATGTCTACAGCGGACAGATTGAGTCGATTGGAGCAACGCTCAGCCAGAACGTTTCACGGTTCAAGGTCTGAAGCCGGCTCTGTTGACCTGGACAGAAACCTGATACGCCGCCGAAGATCCATGAGGGTATGGCGGCCAATGGCCCGGGATTCCTCGGTAAGGAAGGGGTTGATCAGCACTAGGATGTTGCGTTCTTCCAGTCTCAGCTCCTTCATGGCCCTGCCGTGGAAGTGATCCAGGTACCTGCCAAAACTGCCGTCGTGGATCGCCCGTTCCATCCCCAGTTGCAGGCGTTGGGCCGTTTCATGGTCGTTGCGGTTGACAAAAAAGTAGGAAGGCATGGGATAGGCAATCAGAAGGTCGGGCTCGATAACCAGATCCATGTTGCCTTCCAGTTCCAGGTCAAACAGTACTTCGCTGACACCTCGCGCAAAGCACTCGAAGCGCTCGTTTTCCAGCATCCTGAAAAGAATTTCGTAACGGGAATGGGTAACGACCGATATGCCGTTCACCTGCAATATGGGTGTGTCCGGCCAGTGTGTACCCTGGCCAATGCGTATTCCCGCGTCCCGCAGGTCTGCAATGCTTTTGATGCCTTCAAACATCGGCAAGGTTTCTTTCAGCACCACGCAAACCCGGAGTCCCAGCAGCCCGCCATCGATAGGCAGGGGAATGGCCCGCAGGTTGTCCTCTCGCTCGTTTGAAGTGGCCACATTGGCAATATCAACCAGCGAAGATTGCTGCTCTTCCAGTTCCCGGATCACCCGGCCCTGGGCCATTTCGGGGCTGCGGGAAATCGTGAAGGGGCCATACTCGGGCGTTTTTTCGAATGCCAGGGACACCAGGGCACGGATGGGAGGGCTGTCGTAGTTTCGATACCACAGGCGGTATTCCTTTTCCGTACTGGAGGCTGCTGCCTGGCCCGGAGGCATGGCAATACCGGCGCCAGAGTACAGGCAGGCCAGTCCTGCCAACATCCACCAACCCGTGCGCCCCGGACTCATTGAGTTCTTCCTCCCGCATCCATTCGAGTTCTCCCCACCCCGGCAATCTTTACCATGAGAGCAGTTTAGGTGAATTTTGCAGGCGCGACAGGAATTGATGCCTGAAAATGGCAAAAATAGTTGCCAACACTTTCGCAGCGCTGTAATCATTTACGCCTGTTGGGCCGGTCTGCCGGAAACCGTTGTATTTAGAAGAGAGCAAGCACATGGCGTTAATCGATAATCTGATCGGGGCAACCGGGCAGTGGGTATCTTCATCGGACCCCAAGGCAACCATCACTCAGCCGCTGGCCTGGCTCCGGAAAACCAGTGGCTATGCCGCTGTAAACCGGATTATCGGGCTGTCGATTCCGTTTGCGCCCCGTAACGGGTTCAGTGTTGAAGAGGTGCGGCCCGGTTTTGTAAAAGCGAAGATTCGCCTCAAGGGCAACAAGAACCACTTTGGTAGCCTTTATGCCGGTGCCTATTTCCTCGTGGCTGAAATCCCCGGCGGAGTGCTTACCCTGTTTGACCTGGGGCCGTCCTATACGCCCATCCTTAAAGAGATGACCCTGCAATTCCTGCAGCCGGCCAACTCCGATGTTTTTGTCGAGTTCTCGCTGGACAGGGCAACGGTTGAAGCAATCAAGGCGGAAGCGGATGAAACGGGCCGGGCGGCGTTTGCACTGGAAGGTACGCTTTACGACCAGGAAGGCAACCACGTGGCCACGTCGATTGCCCGGTACCGGGTTCGCAAGAAAGGGTTCAAGGCTGCCTGAACCTGCCAGTCACAGGCCGTCCAGCTCCCGCAGCGCGGCCAGGAAGGTGTCTCCGTATTTTTCCAGCTTTGCGGCGCCCACGCCATTGATCTCCGCCATCTCTGCCAGGCTGTTCGGGCGTTTTTCCAGAATTTCGAACAGAGTGGCGTCGTGGAAGATCACATAGGGCGGCACGCCTTTTTCTTCCGCCAGCGCCTTGCGACAGGCGCGCAATGCCTCCCATCCTTCTTTGTCCGTAATCTGGTCTGCGATCTTTCGACGCCCCGGGGAGCCGGAGGAACCGCGCCCGCCGGATGATTTCACCACCGGGTCCTTGCGCAGCTGGATGGGCCTTTCGCCCTTGAGCAGAGGGCGGCATTCCTCTGTGAGTTGCAGCGCGCCATATCCTTCCGGGTCTGCCCGCAGATAACCGTTGGCCACCAGTTGCCTGAACACGGATTTCCAGTCATTGGCGGACAACTCAGTGCCGATGCCGTAGGTAGAGACCGCCTGGTGCCCGAACTGGAGAATGCGTTCATTCTCCGAACCGCGCAGCACGTCGATCAGATAGGTAACACCAAAACGCTGCCCGGTTCTGAATACGCAGGACAGGGCTTTCTGCACCGCCACCTTGCCATCCCAGGTTTCCGGCGGGTTCAGGCAGGTATCACAGTTGCCACAGGGGTCGTCAAGGGTGTCACCAAAGTAGCGCAGGAGGACCTGGCGGCGGCAGCTGGTGACTTCGCACAGGCCCAGCATGGCGTCCAGCTTCTGGCGTTCAACACGCTTGAAGTGGTCGTTACCCATGGAGCCTTCCAGCATTTGGCGCAGCTTGATGACATCCTGCAGGCCATAGACCATCCAGGCGGTTGATGGTTTGCCATCACGGCCGGCGCGGCCGGTTTCCTGATAGTAGGCTTCCAGGCTTTTGGGCAGGTCCAGGTGGGCAACAAAGCGAACGTCCGGCTTGTCGATGCCCATGCCAAAAGCAATGGTGGCTACGATGATTACCCCGTCTTCGCGGAGGAACCGCTCCTGATGCCGCGCCCGGTCGCCGGCATTCAAGCCGGCGTGATAGGGCAGAGCGGTATAGCCCTTGTCGCTCAGCATCTTTGCAGTGGCGTCTACCTTGTTGCGGGAAAGGCAATAAACAATGCCACAGTCGCCATCATGCTCCGCTTTAATAAAATCCAATAACTGCTTGTTGGCATTGGTTTTAGGTGCAATTCGATACTGAATGTTGGGGCGATCGAACCCACTGATAAAGTGGCGGGCTTCGGTCAGTGACAGTCTTTCGGCGATTTCCTTGCGGGTACGCTCGTCTGCGGTGGCCGTCAGTGCGATGCGGGGCACGCCGGGGAATTCGTGTGCCAGCCGGCTCAACTCCAGGTAGTCGGAAC
>CAZFPG010000235.1:0-5688 GCA_964521055.1 uncultured Marinobacter sp. | reverse complement strand
CGCGGAAGGGTGTCAGGTTGGCGATGATGGCATCGCAGCTGTCCATCAGTTCGCGGTTGGCCTGATAGATCCGGTGGCCGCGCTCGGGTTTTGCTTCGTCGTCTGAAAATACGAGTTCCGTGTCCAGTGGGTCCACACCCTCAAATCCGTATTCACGGAGCAGGCGCTTTTTCTCGGCGACAATGGTCTGGTGTTCCGTGGCGGGGAAAAATACTTCCGGGCCGGCGAGGTAGATTCGTTTTGGCTTTGCCATGGGGGCCTCTTAGAGCTGATAAAGTTGCAGGATAGCATCCAGTATTTCCGAGGTAGCAGAAAGGAGCGCCACAATGACATCGCCCATTGAAGATGTTCCGAGCCCCTGGACCAGGTTTCTCGCGCATCTGTTCGTGATCCTCGTGGCCTGGACGCGGTCGTCATAGCGCATAGGTGGATCAAGGAAAACCTGGACCGGCACGCGATTGTCTGATGGGGTCGAACGTCATAACATGGTTGATAAGGAGTCAAAACTGAACTCTAAGTATTAAACGCATTTTTGATCGGCGTTTGCTTCCGCTGAGCGCAAAGGGCCTCAATGGCCTGAGTACCGTGAAAACTCGAATGGAGGCGACATGCAAGCCAATTCCTCATGGCCGGACGCGCGTCCGGCGCTGCAACAGTACCGCACTCCCAGCCGCGGCAAGGCGATTTGGCAGCTTATCAATACACTGGTTCCTTACGCCGGCTTGTGGTACTTGATGATCCTCTCTATTCGGCACGATTTTTCCTATTTGTGGACACTGGCACTCTCGGTGGTGGCGGCCGCGTTTTTGGTCCGCCTTTTCATGTTATTCCATGATTGTGTCCATGGTTCGTTCCTGCCATCAACGCGTGTCAACACCTGGGTAGGGCGCCTGTTGGGGATCCTCGTGTTTACGCCATTCGACGACTGGCGCCTCAGCCACCTTCGTCACCACGTCAGCTACGCCAATCTCGATACCCGGGGCTTTGGTGATATCTGGACGCTCACCCTACGCGAATACAACCAGTTGCCGAGGCTTAAGCGTTGGTTTTACAGGCTCTACCGTAATCCGGTGGTGCTCTTGGGCTTCGGCGCCATTTTCAATTTCTTGCTCAGCAACCGGCTGCCGAGTCGGAAAGTGCAGCGCAAAGAGCGTAAGAGCGTAGTGTTCACGAACCTTGCTATCGTTGGTGTATTCCTGATCGCCGCCCAAACGATCGGTTGGCAGACTTATTTATTGATTCAGCTGCCTGTGTTGTGGTTGGCGGGTATGGGCGGCATCTGGCTGTTCTACGTTCAGCATCAGTTCGAAGGCGGTTACTGGGCCCGAAAAGGTGACTGGGATCCGTTGCGGGCTGCCATGGAAGGCAGCTCCTTCTATCAATTGCCGACTATTTTGCGCTGGTTTTCGGCGAACATCGGGTATCACCATATCCACCATCTTAATGCCCGAATTCCCAATTATCGTTTACCCGAGTGTTACAACGAGGTTTCCGCTGTGCGCGCCAAAGAGCCTTTGACCTTGCGGCAGAGCCTGCACAGCTTCCGGCTCAAACTCTGGGACGAAAGCCAGCAAAAGATGGTCGCTTTCCCCTAGCGAAAGTAGGGGCCCAAGCCTGGGAGATCAGAGCTATGAGGATGCTGAGGGGTAAGTCAAATAATCGGAACTCCGCATTGGCCTCCGTGCTGGCGTTTACGAGTCTTCCCGCCATCGTCTTCGCCCAACCATCATGTCCAGGAATTCATGTGGAAATTCCGAACATTGAAAACAGTACCGGGACTGTGGCCTGCGCACTTTTCGAATCGCCAGAGGGTTTCCCTACTGAGTTTCTGCACTCCGCGACCCATATAATGATGATGCAAATTCGAGATACGAAGGCACGTTGTAGCTTCCTGGATATTCCTCCAGGAACCTATGCGTTGGCCGTCATCCATGATGAGAATATGGATGGCAAGCTCAACACTAACTTTCTGGGGATCCCCACGGAAGGTTATGGTTTTTCAAGCGGCGCAGAGGCTGGGATGAGTGCGCCTTCATTCGAGGCCGCCAGCTTTTCGTACGATGGGCAAAATCTGGATCTGACTATTAGATTGGATTATTGAGGGCCTTTATCGAGCGAGGCATGGAAGGGTGGGTTGCATACGCTGACGTCAAGAGAGCTTTTGCAGCCCTGGAATCACAATGGCTTTTCTCCGCTTGGCCAGGGACTTCTTTACCACTGCTTCCGCCGTCATTGTGCCTGCTTTGAACAGTTTGGTGTCGGTCATGTGGGCTTGTTGCGCAAACTCTGAATCGGTGGCCCCCGGGCACAGCGTACTCACCGCAACGCCTGCTCCCTTCAGCTCTTCATGCAATGCCTCGGAGAAGGCCAGTACAAAGGCCTTGGTAGCGTAGTAGATGGCCATATTGGGCCCGGCCTGAAACGCCGCCGTGGATGCCACATTAATCACAAAACTCCCCGGTTGCTTGCGCAGCGAGGGCAACAATTGCCAGGTCAGGGAGACCAATGAGGTGATGTTCACCTGAATCATCGCCAACTGACGTTCAAGTGGGTCCACACCCTCCAACCGGGACTGTTTTATTTTCTCCGATCAATGTCTACGCTTCGGAAAGATCCGCCAGTTCTTCAACAAGAGGTTGAAACAGACGTCGGTACTCGCCAGGTGTAAGGCCCGTCAGGCGCCTGAATAACCGGCGAAAGAAGCGTACATCCTCGTAACCGGCCTCCAGGCTTACCTCCTCCACTGACAATCTGCCATGTTCCAGTGCGCGCTTGGCCGCTTCAACGCGAAGATTCTGAAGGTACTCAATCATTGAGGAACCAGTGGCAGCCTTGAACCGCCGCTTGAGTGTTCTCTCTGGCAGAGGGGAGGCCTCTACCAGCAGGGCAATGGCCCGGGGATCCCGCCAATGCATCTTGAGCCACTCCTCACATTTGCGCACAGCCGAGTCGGCATGGCGTGTTTGCCGTACCAGACCCGTGAACGGCAGTTGGCCTTCTCCGTGCCATTTAAGCAGATACACTTTTGCAATGCGGAGCGCTTCACCGATACCCACGTATCGGGCAATGATATGCAGTGCCAGGTCATGCCACGATGTAGTTCCGCCCGCCGTCACCAACCGGCCGTCGGGGTGGGCATAAACAAGGTTGGTCTCCGGTCGGAAATGCACCTTGGGGTAGTGCGTTCGAAAAAGCTCCTGATAACCCCAGTGAGACGTTGCTGCGCAGTTATCCAGCAAACCACTCTCTGCCAGTAACACTGATCCGGAACAGGCAGAATAGATAGTTGTACCCGAACGGAATCTGAGCTTAATCCAGTCCATAAGCGCTTCATAGCGGCCTCCGATCTCTTCATGGGGGCCCAGCCAGATCTCCGGGAGGATCAGGATATCAGCGGCAGGGTCATCCGCAATGGCGTACGCCGGCTCAACGGGAATGCCATGGCCACAATGAAATGGCGCCGAGTCGACGGAAACAATCTGCACATCAAACGGTTGATAGGGAGCCGGATCCCCTACCAGGGTCTGCCAGATATTGCCCGTCGCCATAAGCACATCCACCATCCCATACAGCGCCGAACCTGCCGTTTCGGGCAGAGCGAGAATCAGAACTTTTTTATGCTGTTGGCCCATGTTCCATCCTCCCTGCAATTAGTGGCACAAATGCCTCCTTTTTGTCAGAACTCCATCTGACCCGGTACGCAGTCATCCCTTACTTTATACCCAGACGCCACAAAGCGCGCCTCCCGGTCCGCCGGGTCCCTTTAGACGACGAAGCAAGGTGAGAAAAATGAACACACAAGTAAATATTAAGACCCGTAACGGCCTTGATCTGATCCAGATGGGCCAGACCATTGAAGCCCTGAAAAACGACCCAGGCCTCGCGCAGTTCGAGTTCCGGGCAAGTAACGAATGGGTGGACGGCGGTGAAAATCGCTCTGTCATCCGCGGTTTCTACGGAGCAGGTGCTGAAGACGAATCACGTGACAAAGACTTCGTCTTCACCAATGGTGAGCCCCCGGTCCTGCTGGGCAAAAACGAAGGTGCCAATCCGGTGGAATTTCTCCTGCATGCTCTGGCCGGTTGTGTTACCACAACCACGGTCCTGCATGCCGCGGCACGGGGCATCACCATTCGAAAACTGTCAACCAGGCTGTCGGGCAATATCAACCTGGAAGGACTGCTGGCGCTAAATGACGAGGCTGTGGTCGGCTACGAGAGCATTCGTATTCTCATGGACATTGAGGCTGATTGCAGCGACGAGGAGCTGGATGATCTCCTGTCGTTTGCCAGGGACCACTCTCCGGTGTGCAACACTGTATGCCGGCCGGTTCCGGTAACCCTTGAGCGCGTCTGAGGGCCAGTCCGGGGCGGGGAGACCTGCCCCGGTTTCCCCGTTAACACCAGCCCCTGGCGATGACAGCTTCTTCAATTCGCTTGAGCGCATTAATCCAGGCCCCCAGTCGAACTGATTTAAGCTGGTGGCGTTCGGCGCACTCGGTGGCCTGTTGGTAACTGTGAACCAGCCGTTGTCGGCGTTGCTCACTGATGGTTTCCGCACCCCAATAGTCGTCGGCAAGGCCTTGTGTCCGTTCCATCTGGCAAAGGTGAACGCTGCCAGCGTTCGCCAGGACATCCGGTACGATGGTGACGCCGCGATCCAGTAACAGTTCGTCCGCTTCCAGCGTAGTGGGGGCGTTGGCGGCTTCAACGAGGATTCTTGCCTTCACCTTTTCTGCGACTTCTTTGGTGATCACTCCCTGCAGGGCTGCCGGTACCAGCACATCGCAGTCACAGGCAAACAGCTCTTCGTTGGTGATCGGCTGGGTGTTCGGGAAGTTTTCCAGGCTGCCCTCCTTCTCGCGGTGTTTCAGAAGCTCGTCAATGTCCAGGCCTTCTTCAACGTAGACGCCACTGTCGATTTCGCGGATGGCAATGACCTTGCAGCCTGCTTTGTGAAATGCCTGGGCGGCGACTGAGCCCACCTGTCCGAAGCCTTGAATCGCCACACGCGCGCTCTTGAGCTTGAAATCGATCTGCTCCGCCGCTGCCTGAAAGACTTCGAAAACCCCGAGACCTGTGGCTTCGTAGCCGCCCAGGGTACCACCCAGAATCGGCGGCTTGTCGTTCACCGCCACTGGTGAGTGGCGGCCGGTAATCTGCTCGTACTCATCGAGCATCCAGGCCATGCTTTGCATGTCGGTGCCTACGTCAGCGCCGGGGACATCACAGTCCGGGCCGGAGGGCCTTAGATAGCGGATATAGGCTCTGCACAGCCGTTCTAATTCGTGCTTGCTGAGCTTGCCGGGGTCAGCGGCAATGCCACCCTTGCCACCACCAGCGGGAATTCGCCCTGCGGCATGCTTGATCGACATAACCAGGGCCAGCGCCTTGCACTCGTCAAGGTTGAGATCCGGGGAGATGCGGGTGCCATCCCGGGTAGGGCCGAGGGCGTCTGTATGACAGACCCGGTGGGCGTCGAATACACGACTGCTGCCATCGTCCATTTTTAGTGGGATGCGAAAGCTGGTGGCCCGCGCGGGGGCGGACAGCAGTTCCACGACATCCGGGTTGATCTTGCCGATCTCTGCGGCCTGGTGCATCAGGCGGGTGCTTTGCTCAAGGAAGTCTTCCATGGTGGTTTCTCCCCTGTGGCTGCGCTGATTGATTACTTTAAGCTTGGTAGATT
>CAZFPG010000234.1:0-5743 GCA_964521055.1 uncultured Marinobacter sp. | reverse complement strand
AAGGTGCTTGTGTCGCAAAAGGGCGTTAGGTGAATGCTCGGCGGCCTTCTCCAGAATCTGCTGTGCCTGTGTGGGGCGCCCCTGTTTTTCCAGTGCTTCGGCCAGCAGGTCATAGGCTTCCATGTAATCAGGGTGCTTGGAGACCAGTTCCTTCAGGGTGATAACGGCATCATCGTAGTTCTGGTTGGCCACCAGGATTCTGCCGCGCCCCAGTCTGGCCCATGAAAGATCCCGCTGTGCCAGTACGTCGTCATGGATTTTCAGGGCGTGGCTGAAATCGCCCACCTGATAGTAAAGGTCGGCAAGTGTTTTCATCAGCCAGGTCTTGTAACGCGGCTTTGATGGTAATGCCTGAAGACAGAGTGAAATGGCTTCAGGGAAGTTTTCCCGGTCGATCTCACGATTGATGGGCAGCAGCGCATTGCGTTGTGCGATCAGACCGCTGAGCCGTTTTTCCAGCATAGCGCGGTTGATGGGCTTGGTCAGGTAGGCATCCGGCTGGTATTCCCTCGCGCCCATGACCATTTCCTTGGAGGTTTCCGCAGTGACCATCAGGAACAGTGACGAGCGTTTAAGGAGTTTCTTGTGCCGCAGCTCTTCCAGAATGTGCTGGCCGTTCTTGCCATCACCGAGGTTATAGTCGCAGAGAACCACGTCCACATGATTATAGGAACAGTACTGAACCGCCGTCGAAGCATTGGGCACAAGTTCTATCTTGTCGGCTCCACAGCTGCGCAACATCTGCCTCATGGAGAGGCGGAAATTCTCGAAGTCATCGACAACCAGATAACTGAGTTTCGCAAAGGTGTTGCCTATGGCGTTGTCTGTAGAATCTGTCATGGGCGCTTCTGTTTGAGTAGCTTGTTAACCACTGCCCTGAGGGCCGCCGGTTTCACAGGCTTGTAGAGAATCTGATAGCCCCTGCTAATGGCATCTTCCCTGACATCCGGAGCCATATAGCCAGTAATGAGTATGCCAGGTATATCATTGGTTGCCTCTTCTCTCAATGAGTCCATTGCATCCAGCCCGTTCCGGTTATCATCAAGCTGATAATCCGCCAGTATGATGTCCGGTTCGGTGCCATTGAGCTTGTAGCGGGCATCCTCCAGGCTTTCTGCGGTGGTGACGTCACACTGCCAGTTGTCCAGCAATGCACTCATGCCATGGAGAATAGCGGGGTCGTTGTCGATACACAGTACATGCAGCCCACCCAGGCTGGAGACACGCCGTGACGCCGTGGCGGCTCTGGCCGTATTCTGTTCGCTGTGTTCGGGCGGCGCGACCGGTACAGTAATGCTGAACACGCTGCCCAGTCCCTGAACGGACTGAACGTGTACGGGGTGGTTCAGCATGCCACAGATGCGGTCCACAATGGCCAGGCCCAGACCCAGCCCTTTCTTGTCCCTGCCTTGCTGGAAACGGCGGAACTCTTCGAAGATATGGGCAAGTTGGTCATCGGGAATACCTGGCCCTGTATCCCAGACCTCAATCCGGATATAGCCCTTCAGCCGCCGACACCCGAGCAGGATTTTTCCGCTGGGTGTATAACGGATGGCATTGGAGAGGAAATTCTGTATCACCCGTCTGAGCAGTTTCGAATCCGAGCGCACCCAGGCACTGCTGGGGACTACGTGAAGGTCCAGGCCCTGGTCCTTGGCGATGGCTGAAAAATCCGTCGCCAGGTGACGCATGATGTCATTCACCGGGAATACGCCAATATCCGGCTCCAGCGCGCCGGCATCCAGCTTGGAGATGTCCAGCAGTGTACTGATGATTTCCTCCGCAGCCCCCAGCGAGCTGTCGATGTGCTCCACCAGTTCGGTCATTTCCGGATCACGGGCCTTGCCGGCCAGTGCGGAGGTGAACAGCCGGGCAGCGTTCAGTGGTTGCAGCAGGTCGTGACTGGCGGAGGCGAGGAAGCGGGTCTTGCTCTGGTTGGCCTGTTCGGCAACGGATTTCGCCTTGAGCATCTGTTCGTTAATGACCTGCAGCTCCTGAGTACGCTCCTTGACCCGCTGTTCCAGGTAGATATTGGTTTCTTTCAGCGCCTGTTCCGTTCGGCGCATGGCTGTGATGTCCTGGAAGGTGGTGACATAGCCCCCGCCAGGAATCGGGCTGCCATCGATCCTCAATACAGTGCCGTCCGGCCGTTGGCGCTCATAGGACATGGGGTGCCCGTCACGCATGCTGGCGCATCGGTCGGCAATAATCTCGTCAATGCGCCTTGCAGGAAGGTTGGCGTTGGTCAGGTTGTAACGCATCAGGTCTTCCACCGGCCGGCCGGCCCGGACAAAACCGGCGGGGTAGTTGAATTGCTCGAGGTAGCGCTGATTCCATACCACCAACTGCTGCTGGTGATTCACCACCGACACGCCAAGGCTGATGTTCTCAATGGCCGACTGCAGCAACTCCCGGCTGAACGTCATGGCCTGGGAGGCTTCGTCGACAATACTGACAACGTCTTCAATCTGCATGTCACGACCGGTCAGGGTCGACTCCAGAACCACCCTGGCGGTGGATGCACCTATGACCGACGCCAATTGGCGCTCAATGAATTTCATCAGGTGCGATGAAGCAGGGCGGTGGAGGTGCAGGCGGATGGCGTTGCGCCGTTCGTAGTTTCGGAAAATGGCTTCCGCCCGTTCTTCCCCCATAAAGCGGTCTGCAATGGCCTGGAGGTCGGAGGTGAGAATCTCGCCCTGCCAGCTCTGTTGCTGGGGCGTTTCCGCCTTTGGCTGGGGGTCGTGGAAGAACGAGGCAATCTGGATTTTTTCCCGTACCCGCTGACGTGTCAGCATGGACAGCACGATGTAGGTGACGGTGTTGATGCCAAGGCTCCAGATAATGCCATGGCTGATCTGGTCCAGTTCGGAGCCGAACAGGGCCGTGGGTCTGGTCCAGTTGATCCCCCAGACCCCCTGTTCGATAAGGGTATCGCTCAGCCAGCCGGTTGAAGCCAGCGCGGGCAACAGCAGGGTGTAGCACCACATCAGAAAGCCAAGCCCCAGGCCCCACACAGCCCCTGTATGGTTGCCCCTGCGCCAGAGGATGCCACCCACCAGGGCCGGTCCAAACTGGGCGGCTGCAGCAAATGAGAGGAGCCCGAACGCAGTCAGGCTGTAGTCTTCCCCTGCCATGCGGTAGAAACCGTAGGCAGTGAACAGAACCACGAAGATGGCAACCCGCCGGATGCTCAGCAGCAGATAACTGAGGTCCGATCGTTTGTTCATGCCTGGCCGGAAGAACTTCAACAGTGCCGGCATGATGATTTCATTACTGACCATGGTCGCAATGGCCACGGAACAGACAATAACCATCGCTGCCGCAGCCGATCCGCCCCCTAGGAAGGCAAGAATGGCAAGCCATTGCTCGCCGGCCAGGATGGGCAGGTTGAGAATCAGTATATCCGGGTCCGAGGAACCGGCTTCCGGTGACAGCAGTCCTGCCGCGGCAATGGGCAACACAAAGGCGCTGGCGATAATCAGGTAGATGGGCATGGCCCATCGGGCGGTTTCGAAATCCCTGTGATCGGTGTTCTCCACCACCATGACATGGAACTGTCTCGGCAGGCAGATAATGGCCAGCATGGCCACCAGTGTCTGGGTAATAAAGGCCGGGGCCTCAATGCTGTCGGTTGTCAGGGTCCCCACCAGCCCGGCGTCACGAACATTGCTCCAGAGGTCACCAAAGCCCCCGTAAAGGCCATAGCCCACAAACAGCCCGACAGCCACGAAGGCAACGATCTTGATCAATGACTCGAAGGCAACGGCCTGGATCATGCCCCGGTGATGTTCGGTTGACTCCAGGTGCCGGGTACCGAACAGCACGGTAAAGACCGCCAGTACCAGGGTGATGTACCAGGCTGAATCATTCCAGGCAGCTGTGCTCAGCTCGGTGTGGGCGGTTCCCGAGTCAGAAAGCACGTTGAAACCCATGGAGATGGCTTTCAGCTGGAGCGCGATGTAAGGGACGCTGCCGATGAGCGCGAAGATGGCGACCATGGCAGCCAGGGATTGCGACTTGCCATAACGCGAGGCAATGAAGTCGGCAATGGAGGTGCTGTTGTTGCGCTTGCTGATAAAAATGATGCGGCGCAGTAACGGCGCGCCAAAAACGAAAACCAGCAGGGGGCCCAGATAGATGGGCAGGAAGCCCAGCCCCTCCTGGGTGGCACGCCCGACGGCGCCGTAGAAGGTCCAGGAGGTAAAGTAGACAGCCAGTGACAGGGCATAGATATGGGTTCTTGCCCAGCGCCGGCGGTATAGCCCGGGGTGGCGGTCACCAGCCCAGGCGATGGCAAACAGTAGCGAGATGTAAGTGATCGAAATGAGGACTAACAGCCAGCCACTGAGCATAAACAGGCTTTCCCAGAATACGGTAAACGGACGTCAGGCCTGGTAACCGAACCTATTGGTTGCAGGCAAGCTCCAGCAATTGGTCGTCTTCGGACAGTGTTCGGAGTGCACTGGTATCCAGACTTTTTTCGCCCTTGAGGGGGACCAGTTCACGCGAATCACAGTTTAGCAGATACATTTTCTGTGACACCGCATCCGTGTAGGACTGCTCGAAGCGGTAGAGGCTGAAGCGGACAATATTCTGTTCAGGGTCGTCCACCATGATGCTGTTGGTGTCCAGAACGGTAAAGGCGGCGACCTGAGGCACAACATAGGCCCATGGGCGCCAGGGCGCGCCATATTCCTCTGTGCTGATGACAACAGCTTCTTCCGGAAGCTGCGTCTGTTTGAGGTCGAACCAGGTGTATTCCATGTATATCAGGTAACCCAGCATACCAGCGCCGGCAAAGGCGGGGATTATCCACTTTGGTGCCTTCTTGCGGGTGATGGCGCGAATACCCAGGGCAATACCTGCGGCGCCGAGACCACAGAACACGGTTGCCACGAAAGTCCAGAACATAAGATTGTTTCCTCGAAAAAAAACGGGCTTCCCCAAGAGGAAGCCCGTTCAGGTTCAGCCTGTCAGATTCTCATCTGTCGTTGGCTGACGTGTTGCTTAGTGGTCAACAGATTTGCCGGCACCGCGTGGGTAACGGACGCTTTCGACCAGTTCCTGAATCTCAACGGGCGGCTCTTCGGTCGCATGAGAGACCGCAAAGGCTACCGCAAAGTTGATGATTGCACCAACTGCACCGAACGACAGTGGGGAAATACCCAGCAGCCAGTTGTCCGGAGTGTTGGCCAGGTTATTGGTTTCAGGGATGAAGAACCAGCCAAGGAAGATAAAGATGTAGACCAGGGTTGAACCCAGGCCAGCCAGCATACCCGCGATGGCGCCAACGTTGTTGATGCGCTTGAAGAAGATACCCATCATCAAGGCCGGGAACAACGAAGCTGCCGCGATACCGAAGGCCAGGGCTACTACCTGTGCCGCGAACCCTGGAGGGTTGGCGCCAAGATAGGTGGCCACCACAATGGCTGCAGCCATGGAAATCCGGGCTGCCAGCAGTTCACCTTTCTCCGATATGTCAGGCTTGAAAGCACCTTTGATAAGGTCGTGACTCACCGCGGACGATATCGCCAGCAACAGGCCAGCCGCTGTCGACAATGCTGCTGCGAGACCACCCGCCGCAATCAGGCCGACAACCCAGCCCGGCAGGTTGGCAATCTCGGGGTTGGCCAATACCAGGATATCGTTGTTGTAGGTGAATTCGTTGCCTTCCCAGCCGCGAGCTTCTGCTTCTTCCGCGAAGGCTTCGTTGCCATCGTTATAGTGCTGGATACGACCG
>CAZFPG010000233.1:0-5755 GCA_964521055.1 uncultured Marinobacter sp. | reverse complement strand
CAATAAACTTGAGGACATAGATGCCCTGTTTTACAGCTTGCAGGATCTTGTAACCAGCCATTGAATCCACTGCCACTATTTCGACGTTGGGCTATCGATACCGGGAACGGCATCCGTTACGGATACGATAGCAATATCGTCAGGTAACTCTGTGATCTCGTCGAGATTCAGAGCGTCGCTCAGCGAGGCAATAGTGTGACTACCTCCCGAGACGAGTTCAAGTAATGTCTTTTCCTTTTCATCAAGGCTTTTGGCCTTGATGACTTCCAGTATACCGTCTGAAAACAGTATCAGGTTAAAAGGCTTTTCCAGGGGCACCTCGTAAACTTCCCATTCGGGAGATTCGAACAGCCCTACCGGCAGCCCGCTGCCCTCGAGAAATTCAGTGCGCCCACCCTCGAAAGAAAGGATAGGCATGGGGAAATGTGCACCCACGGAGTACCTCAGCCTGCGGTCGGTGGTGGAAATAATCCCCACGAATACGGTGACGTGTTTGCCCAGCCCGGTATCCAGGAGTTCGGAGTTGATTCGCTCAAGGAATCTCTCGGGATACAGGATGTCGTCGCTGGAACCCCGCCTCAGATTGCGCTGAAGGCGGTTGGTCAGGTTTTTCAGCAGTACCGTTACAAACGCGGAGCTGGCACCGTGGCCGGACACGTCAGCAATGTAAACCAGCACCTTGTCTTCTGTTATACGAAAGTAATCGAGAAAGTCGCCACTGAGGAACAGGGATGGCTTGATCAGATGTTCTATGGACAGGCCGGATAACAGCTGGTCATTGTCCGGCAGCATGCGCAACTGAACCTTGCGCCCTGCCCGCTGGTCAGCCCGCAGCTCGGCAATCCCGTCACGAAGGTCGCGGTTGGCCTCTTCCAGTTCCTGGCGGTAAAGCTGATTGAGTCGGTTCACCCGCACCCGGTCAAACAGTTTGCCGATAACGTCATCCAGGGCCCCGCGGTCATCCGAACAGGGTTTGAGCACAATATCAGCAGCCCCCGCCCGCAGTGCATTGACCACTTCCGGCGCATTGGCCGTGGAGTAGCAGGCAACAATCGGGGTGAAGGTTTCGGCGTCTTCCAGCCTGCCTGCCAGCTCTCCGATGGCCTCCGGTGACATGTCCGCGAAGATGATGTCCGGAATGTTGTCGTCGAACAGAGAGCGGGCCGAATGCAGGTCCGGGTAACCGGTCACATAGAACCCCCTGGCCTCAAGGTACCGAGCCAGTTCCGAACGGGCATGCTCATCCGAATCAATTATAAGAATGCGCTCGGTGCGCGATGTCATGATTATTGCCCTAAACTACCATCGGTAAACGGGAAATCGGCTTTCTGAACTCTATTCTGGCACGCCGCTGTGATATAACAAGACATGTTTGCTGTTTTTGGGAGGTTGTAATCTATGAGAAGTGCCGTAAATGATCTGCTCGGGGCCTATGACAAGCTGATCATGGACCCGGTTCATGGCGGCATTCCGCTTTACCGGCATGAAATCAAGGTTATTGACCACCCCCTGTTCCAGCGCCTGCGCAATATCTGCCAGAACGACATTCTCAGCCTGGTTTTCCCTGGGGCCACGCACTCCCGTTTTCTTCACAGCATTGGCGTAATGCATGTGGGTACCCGCATGTTCCGCTCAATGATCGACGCCTATCTGCGGGAACGCCAACTCAGCGATCAGACGGACCTGAGCCTGAGCCAGCTGGACGCCATTGATTACCTCGCGAAAACCATACGCCTGGGCTGCCTGTTACACGACAGTGGCCACTCAAGCTTTTCCCATCAGTTCACCCAGGCGCGCCGGATTCATGACCTGATGGCCCGCCCGGACCGTTTCGACGACCTCTGGGAGGGCGTTGATTACTCGGTATACCATCCCGAACGACCGGGGGAGCTTGAGCACGAGCATTATTCGGTGCGGGTCGCCCATGACGTGCTGTCATCGATTGACCTGGACTCCGCGGGGCTGGACCCCAGGGATGTTATCGGGATCATGGAAACCACGGATGTCAGCCCCAGCGAAGCCTTCTGCCGGCATGCTCGAACCTTCTGGAACTTCATTGCCGGCGAGGATGCCGAATCCGGTGTTCTCAGCGAAGCGGACACACCGCGGCTGGTAATGGATCTGCTGTCCTCCATTGTTTCCGGAGAGATTGATGCCGACCGCGCCGATTACATGCTACGGGACGGATTTCACTCCTCCGTAACCATCGGCGGCTTCAACCTCGACCACCTGCTCAGCAACCTGCGCTTCGGATGGGACGTACGTGAACCCTGGCTTGGCCTGGCCATTACCCAGAAAGGCCTGGGCGCCCTGGAAGACTTTGTCTACAGCCGCCACCAGATGTACCGCAAGGTATACGCCCACAAAACCGCACTTGGCTTTGACTGGCTGTTGCGGGAAGCCATCAATGAGGTGCTGGAGGACCCGGAAATCTTTGACTGGGTGGACACATGCCTGAGCAACATGCGGTACTTCGCCGAACTGACCGACAGCTTCTTCTGGGAAGCGTTCCGCAAGGTGGCGCGTAGGAAGCCCTCGAGCTACTCACGGTGTATTGTGGATCGAATCAAGCTGAACCATCTTGATACCCGTGAAGACCTCTCGGCCCAAGGGATCAGGGATCACAGCAGCTGGCTGGCAAGGGAACTGAACCTGGACCCGGAACAGGTGGTGACCTGTTCCATGCGGGCCCGGTTCTCCAACATTCAGGACAATTTCAACGGCATCAAGGTACTGGTGCGAGACCCGATCAATCGCAACCGCTCCCTGAAAAAGATCACCGATATCAGCGCCTTCTTCAGTAAATTCAGCGACGGCACCATCAGTCACTTCTACGTGCGGCCGGACGTGCTCAACCAGCACTGAGCACGTCCCAGGGCCCCGTTCAGCGGGAAAGTATTTTCTCCGAAAGCCCCAGGGCGCTCTCGAACGCGCCTTCCACCCGGCCTCCACTCAGCCAGTCGCCAGCCAGGCCGATGCGCTGGTCGGCAAACCAGCGAAAGCCGGGGTTCTCTGCGGATGATGATTTCGCATAGAGCCAGCGATGGGACACTGTGTCATCGGGTTTCGCCGTGCTGCCGGTAACCCGTTGAAACGCTCTCACCATCTCTTCAGCCACCTGTTCCGGGCCGGCATTTTCGTGACGACGGGACCATTCCGGATTGGCATGCAGAACCCACCACTGGCCCTGGTCTTCCCGGCCGGGCTTGCTGGAGTTGTTGGCAATCCAGTACAGCACCTCGTCCTGGCAACGCATGGCGTCATAGGGGTGAGCCAGCGGATCGGCGTAGTGCGCGGCAGTCGCCCAGCATGGCTGGATATGCCGGACCGGTTCATTGAGCTCCTGTCCCAGGGCCTGCAACTGGCTGCTTCGGAAAATATCCTGAGCCTGGGCCGGCGGCGCGGTTACAATAACAGCATCATAGGGACCATGGGACTTGCCATCCGCATCCCGGAGAAACCATTCGTAGCCGCTGGGAACAAGCCGTTCGATCCGGGTTTGCACCCGTAGATCGACCCTTGCGGACAGCCCGCGCGTAACCGCGGTCATGCGGGGGATGCCAACGTACCGCTTCTCGTCCGGGAAGCTACCCCATTCACCATCGCTGTTCTGGTAGCCAAATCGCCCCTCCCAGACCCCGAAACTGGCCTTTCCGGCATGGCGCGCCAGAAAATCCGTGAACGCCGGATCTCGCGCCGTAAAGTACTGGGCACCGATATCCGCAGAGCCCCCGGGAACCCGTTTTGAGGCCATGCGCCCGCCCGGGCCACGGCTTTTCTCGAAGACCGTAACGGCCCGATTTTTCTCACCCAGCAAAAGAGCGGCCGTCAGGCCTGCCAGCCCTGAACCAACTATCGCTATCCGGCGTATATCTCGCATCTCATCGGTTTGGTTAAACATCGTTTATGGTGCATCCAATTCTGGTTGAAGAGACGTAACAGAACAAACCACGAACCAAAGGGCAATCAGGGTATGACCCGAGTGCAAAACTGGCTGACAAACATTCTGAGATGGTTCGACTCCTCGGCGGGCTCGGATCACCTCGACACAAGCTCAAGAGCTTTCAATTTTCTCAGGGTAGTGCCTTTCATAGCACTCCATCTCGCCTGTCTTCTGGTAATCATAACCGGGACCAGCACGTTTGCCGTCGTTTTTGCCGCCGCGTTCTTTGCTGTGCGGATGTTCGCGATTACCGGTTTCTACCACCGGTATTTTGCCCACAAAACCTTCAGGACAAGCCGCACTGCGCAGTTTCTGTTCGGTCTGCTGGGGGCCAGTGCAGCCCAGCGAGGGCCATTGTGGTGGGCAGCACACCACCGCCACCATCATCAGCATTCCGATGGCGAAAAGGACCTGCACTCCCCCCATCATGGCGGGTTCTGGTGGGCCCATGTTGGTTGGTTTACCTGTGACGCGGGGTTTGCCATGGACGAGCGAAAGGTCAAGGACTGGATGAAATTCCCGGAGCTGCGTTTCCTGAACCGCTTTGACTCGCTGGTGCCCGCCGCAGCTGCCGGCGCCATCTATGCCCTCGGTGAGGGGCTGGCGGCCTGGGCGCCCGGGCTGGGGACCAATGGGCTGCAGCTGCTGGTCTGGGGATTCTTCATCTCCACGGTTGTATTGTTCCATGCCACTGTATCCATCAACTCCCTCTCCCATGTATGGGGCAAGCGCCGCTTCAACACCGACGACGACAGCAGGAACAACCTGTGGCTGGCCCTGATCACCATGGGAGAGGGGTGGCACAACAATCACCATCGCTGGCCGCAATCGGTGCGTCAGGGGTTCCGCTGGTATGAAATAGATATGACCTGGTACGGACTGTGGTTACTCGAGCGCCTTGGAATTATCTGGGACATGAACCCGATTCCGGCGCATATTCAGGAAGAGACACGACAACTGGACGCCATGAGGAGGAATAGATCATGAGTACCGCCTCAATTATCGAGATGGGTAACAAGAACACGTCAGTGCACGAAACCCTGGGCCGTTTCAAGCAGCTGTTCAACAACCTGTGCGCCGGTAACATGGCTGAACTGGGCAGCGTATACAGTGACCACGTGCGGTTTACCGACCCGTTTTCCTCCGTACGGGGTATCGACGAACTCACTGAGTATTTCACCGGTGCCTACGCCAACATTATTTCCTGCGGTTTCAAGTTCGGCGAGCCGGTGGTTAATGGCGAGGACGTGTGCATTCCCTGGATCATGCACCTCCAACACAAACGAATCCGCAAGGGCAAGCCCGTCAAGGTAGACGGTATCAGCCAGTTGGTTATCCGTAAGGGGCGGGTGGTATCACACCGGGATTACTTTGATGCCGGCCAGCTCCTTTACGAAAACCTCCCGGTAATGGGCGGCGTCATTCGCTGGATAAGGAGCCAGGCAGGATGAGTCAGCGGCTTGAGTCAACGTCGAATATCTGGATCACCGGTGCCAGTTCCGGTATCGGCGAAGCCGTTACCCGGGAGCTGATGCAGCAGGGTCATCGACTGATCATTACCGGGCGTAGGCAGGAAGCACTGGACGGGCTGTGTTCCCTGGCACCGGAAAGGATGAAGCCGGCAGTTGCTGATACCACAGACCGCGAAGCACTCAAGTCCATCAGCGATGACCTTGAAGGCTTTGGCAATCTGGATATGGCCATCCTGAATGCCGGTACCTGCGAGTACCTGGAAATTGCGGACTACGACAGCAGTATTATCGAACACAATGTGACCACCAATGTGGTTGGTACCGCCCGCTGCCTGGATAT
>CAZFPG010000232.1:0-5761 GCA_964521055.1 uncultured Marinobacter sp. | reverse complement strand
TCACCAGGTCGTAATAGGTGGTCGGTTTCAGGCGCGGGAGCATGTTGATCTGGGCGCGGGATTCCACCTGGAAGACACCGATGCTGTCGCCTTTTCGCAGCATAGCGTAGGTATCGGGATCCTCCTGGGGGATGTCCTGTATGGTAAACGGCGTGCCTTTTTCCTCGCTGATCAGGTCCAGGGCCTTGCGGATGGCTGTCAGCATACCCAGGGCAAGTACGTCCACTTTCATCAGGCCCAGGCTTTCCAGATCGTCCTTGTCCCACTGGATGACTGTGCGATCCGCCATGGCGGCGTTTTCCACCGGTACCAGTTCGGCGAGTGGGCCGGAGCTGATGACAAAACCGCCCACATGCTGTGACAGGTGGCGCGGGAAGCCGAGCAGGGTGTTCACCAGGGTAAAGAACTGGTCGGCTACTTTCGGGTTGCGGGTCAGGTGTTTGTCGAGAATCTGCTGGCGCCAGTCAGTTGCCCTGTCTCGCCAGTCGATGCCTTCCAGTAGCTGTTCCACCATGGCCGGGTCAAACCCCAGGGCTTTGCCCACATCACGGATGGCACTGCGTGGCCGGTAGCGGATCACTGTGGCGGCCAGGGCGGCCCGTTCGCGGCTGTAGCGCTGGTAGATATACTGGATGACTTCTTCGCGCCGTTCGTGCTCGAAGTCCACATCGATATCCGGGGGCTCGTCCCGGTCTTTGGAGATGAAGCGCTCGAACAGCAATTCCACCCGTGCCGGGTTTACCTCGGTGATGCCCAGGCAATAACACACGGCAGAGTTGGCCGCGGAACCCCGGCCCTGGCAGAGGATGCCCCGGCTGCGGGCAAAAGCGACAATGTCGTGGATGGTGAGGAAGTAGTGCTCGTATGCCTTCTCCGAGATCAGGGCCAACTCCTTGCGAATCAGTACCTGAACGCTCAACGGTGTACCTTCGGGGTACCGCCGACGCTCTCCTTCACGGGTCAGCCTATTCAGACAGGCGGCCGGTGATTCCCCTTCCGGCACCAGGTCTGGCGGGTATTCATAGCGCAGGCTGCCGGGCTCGAAGGTGCATTGCCGGGCAATAACCAGGGTTTCCCGGAGCCAGGCGTCTGGATACAGGCGCTGTAGAACCGGCAAGGGCCGCAGGTAGCGCTCTCCGTTCTGGAACAGGCAGTGGCCAGCATGTTCCAGGCTGGTATGGTTGCGCAGGGCGGTAAGTACATCCTGCAGGGGCTGGCGATCCCGGCTGTGCATATGTACCTCGCCAGTGGCAGCCACGGGACAGCGTAAGTGGTCAGCCAGCCAGCGAACACGGGCCAGTTGCAGTTCCTCGCCGGCCTCAAGAGTACGGTTTGCGGCTATCCAGAGGGTGGGGGCAAACAGATGCCCGAGCCACTCACCGCAAGCGAGGGCCTGATCCGCATCCGCTTCACCAGGGGAGGGTGGCAGCCACAGGCACAGGCAGTCGTCCAGGGTGTGGGTTTCAATGTCGCGGAAGAACAACTGGTACTGGCCCTTTTCAGCCCTTCGGCGCCCGGTGGTGATCAACTGGCAGAGCTGTCCATAACCCTTACGGGTACGGGCCAGGAGAATAAAGCGGGGAACAGCAGCACCCGGTGGGGCGTCTTCAAGCTCGAACCAGCTGCCGGTGATCAGTTTTACCGGGCTTTCTTTCAGTGCGGCCCAGGCACGGGGAATGCCGGCCACGGAACAGGCGTCGGTAATCGCCAGGGCGGTATAGCCAAGCTCCGCAGCCTTTTCCGCCAGTTCATGGGGGTGTGAGGCTCCGGTGAGAAACGTGAAATTGCTGAAGCAGAATAACTCTGCGTACGTATTCCTGTGCGCACCCATCAACTGAACCATCCGTGTACAAACCAGCTATCCCGCGCATCCCGGAATACCCAGGCAAGCTGGCCGGTGGCTAACTGGGCAATGTAATAGTCCCTGTGCACCCGCTGGCTATCCCACCAGCCGCCGCTGATGCGTTCCGGCCCTGACAGCCATACGGGCGGAGTTTCGGTAAGCGGCTGCGGACCCTTGAGTAACCATAGCGGGCGGCGTGGTAAACGGGTGTAGTCCGGTAACCGGGTGTTGTACCTGCGCAGTACTCCAGAGGCTGACCAGGCTCGCTCGGGCCGGTGATCTGCCTGGGGAGATAGCTGCTGCAGTGCATTGTCGCCAAGCCGGGCCTGCAGGCGGCTGATCAGGGTGTGCCAGGCTTCATTCAGATCCTGTGTCTCACCCAGAAGATCCTGACCGAAGGCTGCCTCTCGCCCAATAAACCGCTTGACCGATAGCGCCAGCGAGATCACCGGGGCCCTCAACGGGTGCTGCTCCAGTCGCAGTCGAATCAGGTTCAGGAATGCCTCGGCCCGGTGTTCAGGGCCGGACGTGCGAACCCGCAGGCGAGTGGGTTCCTGATGCCGGTGCTGCAACACCAGTAACAGACTGTCGGTATCCTGCTGGCGCCAGCAAAGGTCTTCTTCCAGCTCGCTGAGAATGCGCTGCAGGGGAAACAGCAGGCCTTGGGATTGTTCGATTTCCTGCGCAAAGTCTGCCTGTTGGCGAAAATGGTGAGGCAGTTGCCAGGGTGTTAGTGGGTCTGCCCGGTTACCCTGGATTTTCTGCACGTAGGCCAGGATTTCCGGCGACAGACGGCGGGCCAGTTCGTTGGATGGCAAGGCAAGGACTTCACCGAGGGTATTCAGGCCAACCCGTTGTAGCCGGGTGCGGGTTTTTTCATCAAACTCTGCAGCCAACAGGGACATCTGCCCCAGTGCGCGCAGAATATGGCCCTTGTCTGCCGAACACTCGCCCTTACCCGTACGGGCAATCAACCGGGCCGCCAGTGGCGTATGGCCGATGGCTATCCAGGCATTCAACTGGCGGTCATTCAGCCCCTGTTCCACGGTTTGCCAGACGGCTGACAGCCCTCCATAAAGCCGCTGAAGGCTACCAACCTCCGCCAGCAGGCCATCAGGTGGCACCAGAACAATATGAGCCGCATAGCGGTACAGCCAGCGGGCCTGGTCTTCCAGTATCCGGGCTTGCTGTTGGTCGTCTGCCCTTACCATGCCAAGCTCCGGCACCAGGCTGATGGCGGTTTTCAGGCGCATACCAGCCTTCACGCCTTGTGCCCGTGCTTCCGGGCAGGCCTGGATGACCTTCTGCCCCGAGCCTTCGACAACGGCCAGTGCTCCCTGGTTTTCACGGGAACGGCGAATATGGTCCAGCAACAGGTGAGGGAAGTGCAGGTACAACCAGAGCATGATGGGCCTTACCTGCCCCGGCCAGACCAGGGGCCCTGGACCACCCGGGGGGCTTCCCGGAAAGCCAGATCCGCCCGGTGAGTCATGGCCAGTGAGCAACATTGCCCGGGCCAGCTGCCGCGGCGTTTCAGTACGTTCACCCTGAGATCCTGCTGGTCTCCGGGAGCCAGTTCCAGGCGCAACGCTGCCGGTGAATTCTGTTCAGCGTAGCGGCGTTCACGGAACAGAACGCACACGTTGCTGCCGGTCTCTGCCGCCAGTTGCAAGCGCCGGATTTCCCGGGCGGCCAGTTTTTCTGGCCAGGCCATCACCAGCCCGGTTACCGGTGAACGCAGGCAGTTTTCCAGCGTCCACAGGAAGTCGCCATCGTCTTCAGTGTTGATCAGCACCAACTGGTCCAGATTGACGCCTTCCCTGGCGAGGGCGGGAGCATAAGGCGTGTGGGGTGGATTCAGCCAGAACACGGTTTTGCCGCTGTGAGACAGGCGTTGCATCAGGGGCAGCAACAGGTGCAACTCACCAATGCCGGGCTCGTCCAGCAAACACTCACTCAACGCCCCTTTGGGCCAGCCAATACCGCCGAGTTGATTATCCAGAACCTGATAACCGGTTGGCTCTGCCGACTGATTGGTACGAATGTGCTGGTGCCCCTGCCAGACACGGGCATCCTGCATCAGCGTGTTCAGAATCTCGCTCATGGATAACTCTCAATGTACTGTTTAAATATACAGTATTCTGAAAGGCGGGTGATTTCAAGCGCCGGGTTGATAATGTGGTTGAATGAATCCACGCTTTCAGTACAGCCATCAACCATGGAGGTTGAAATGAGTGACTTGATGAAACAAAGATGTGAAGCCTGCAAAGCAGATGCACCCAAGGTGACCGATGACGAAAAACAGGCTTTGGGCAAGGAGGTGCCGGACTGGCAGGTTGTTGAACTGGATGGAGAAGAACAGCTACAGCGGGTGTTCAAGCTCAAGAATTTCGCCAGGGCCCAGGCATTCACCAACAAGGTAGGCGACCTGGCCGAAGCCGAAAACCACCACCCCGCCATTCTGCTGGAATACGGCAAAGTGACGGTACGCTGGTGGACCCACAAGATCGGTGGCCTGCACAAAAACGATTACATCATGGCGGCACGAACGGATGCAGCCTACGAGGAGATGCAGTAATTCAACACAGCCAGCGGGAAACTTAGAAGGCCTCGTCCACGGGACTGCGTACTCCGAAACCGCCTTTGCGGACAACATGGGTATAGATTTCCGTGGTGCGAATGTCTGCGTGGCCCAGCAGTTTCTGAATTGTTCGGATGTCGTACCCGGCTTCCAGTAAACGGGTAGCAAAGCTGTGCCTGAAGGTATGACTGTTTGCAGGTTTGCGGATCCCTGCTGACCGAATAGCCTTCCGGAAACTTTTCTGTACCGTTCTATCGAGCATGTGGTGCCGCCGGCGAATGCCAGAACGTGGATCCACAGACAATTCTGCAGCCGGGAACACGTACTGCCAACCCGGTTCCTGGCTGGCATTCGGATACTTCCGGGCAAGCCCCGCAGGCAGGTATACCGAGCCGTAGCCTTTGGCCAGGTCGCTTGAATGCTGATGCAGAGCCGATTCAATCTGCCTGGTCAGGGGGTGTACCAGGGAATCAGGCAACAGGGTAATCCGGTCCTTATTACCCTTGCTGCTGCGAACCACCAACTGTTGCATCCCAAAATCAACGTCCTTCACGCGCAGTCGCAGCACCTCGTTAATGCGAAGGCCCGAACCATAAATCAGCATGGCAATCAGCCGATATTCTCCCTCCAGATTATTGATAGCCGCTTTTGCTTCCTCAGGACTGAACACCGTTGGCAGTTTTGCGGGTTTTCGAGCAGCCTCGTAGTTCAGGTTGTCCAGAGGAATGCCCATGAACTCCCGGTAGAGAAAAACCAGTGCGTTCAAAGCCCCTCTCTGGGTTGCCACACTGGCATTGGCTTGTAACACCAAGTGTGAAAGAAACGTCTCAACTTCTGCTGACCCCATTGTTTCAGGGTGCTTCCGACCATGGAAACGGATAAAACGCTTTATCCAGAATACATAGGTTTTTTCTGTTGCATAGGCAAGACCGCGCATACGAATGAAGCTGCGAAGCTTGTCCAGAAACCGAGTTGGTTGCGCGGGAATAACAGGAGGGATGTCCGTATCCATGTAGCGTCCTAATACTGTTTTTTTATACAGTATACTTGAGTAAGCTACCCCGTCAACGGGCGCTACAGACCGGAGTTATACGAACCGGTTCGCAAAACTCCAACAAAAGGGCGGGAAACCCTTATAAGTATCTGATACTGTTGAAGCTGTAATAAAGCATTGTGGAGTTATACGCCTCTGTTCAAGGGGATGTTGCAGGCCAAGGAGGGCGTATAACTCCGGCGGTAGCCGTGGTGATTTCTGGTTAACCTTTGGTTTTGAAGGAATTTTTTGGGGCCAGAGGGACTGATGAAATTGGAATTATACGAATGGGTGATATACGAAC
>CAZFPG010000231.1:0-5766 GCA_964521055.1 uncultured Marinobacter sp. | reverse complement strand
TATTGTATCGGAGTTATTAACGTTGTATCTACTGGATTCTGCTGTTGTCAGGATCGGAATCAGTATTTCACTTATGCTTCAAGTTTGGAGAACGTGAATCTCTCACCGGGAGAGTCACTACCGTTTATATAGTGGACCGGGGCTGGGCGTCCTTGCCGAATAGCTGGTTAAAGGGAGCGTACCCGGTAGCCGGCCAACACCCGCTTTGATATTCCGCTGCCGCCATTGCCTTGGCCACCATTATTGCCCGTGAATGTTAGCAGTTGCTCAGGTGTGAGCTCGCTGGTGTCAATATCTCTACCAACGAAAACATGCCCCGCGATCTTCCAGCCTTCGGTGGTGCAGCAGAGAGCGCCGCGCGGCTTTACTTTGTTGTGTACCATTCCTACTTCGGCGACTATCCGCCTGGAATCGAAAAGCTCTCTTACAACATCAAAGAGCGAAAGTCTTAGCTTTCACGGATAGGGCTCTAAAATTCATTCAAGCTGGTGACTGCGGCGTCGAGGCTGCAACCCCACCAAGGCGGTAATGGGGTATTAGCGGTGCAACTACACTAGGGATGGTGCCTGGGCTCGCCTTTTTTCCAATAAGCCATGCTGTGGAGGCTCTTTTTCTCAAGGCCGAATTGCTCCCTCAAAACAGTACGCACAGCATGCATCGTTGAAAATTCGCCAGCAAATCAGCCATAGTTTATAACCTTGGTTGTGCAACCGACTCATATTCCATTGAATCGGTGCAATTCCCGTTGAAGCTGAGTAGCCGCGTCAGCCACTTCCTCACAAATTTTCTTGAATTCCTCCATTTGCTCGACGGTTTCACTCGTTAAGCCATTGACCGTATGGACATTCCTATCCATTTCCGCGGTAACGGCTTCCTGCTCTTCCATGGCAGTAGCCATGGAAGTAACGTTCTCGGTAACCTCATTCGTATGTCGCAACGTCTTGCCGATGGTGTTATTCAGCGCTTCGATCATACCGAGACTGTTCTCGGTTTCATCCCGGCTGGCCATGATGCTGTCCGTGGCATTCTGTGCCTGCTCCTGAAGTTGCTCAACCGTTTCCTGTATTTCTTGCGTACTCTGCTGGGTTCGTTCGGCCAACGCTCGTACTTCGTCCGCCACCACGGCGAATCCACGCCCTTGCTCACCCGCCCTAGCGGCTTCTATGGCGGCGTTCAACGCCAGCAAATTGGTTTGTTCCGCCACGGATCTAATAACATCCAGAACAGTTCCAATGGCGTTACTTTGCTCTTTTAATCCCGTCACCTTATTCGCTGCTTCCTCCATGGACTGGTGCAGCAACGACATTTTCTTCATATTGGCGTCGATGGTGGTACTCGCCTCTCGAATATATTCTTCCGACTCACGGGTAATCGTCATCGTTCTTTCCGCATCGCTTGCCAACGTTTGAATAGTTGCGGTCATTTCACTGATGGCAGTGGCCAGCATATTGGTTTGTTCGTTTTGTCGCAGAACCTGCCCGTCCAGACTCTGGGATACCTGTGAACTGTTTTCTATACTCCCGGCCAGTGTCTTTTGACTGCCCACAAGATTACGGACCATTAGGACGAAATTATCCAGAAAATGATTGATGCTGATGGCCACTTTATCCAATTCATCGTTGGAAGTGACGGGGACCCTCCTGGATAAATCGGCGTCGCCCTCCGCGAGGTACGTCATTTGCTGGGACAATCGTTCGACGCGGTTTTTGATTTGCGTGCTGAATAACCAATAAATAATTGCGCCCACCGACAAGGCAATGACCACAAAACTTAAAGCGATACTGAAACGCGACTCGTTGACACCTGCCAACACCTGATCCAGAGAAGTTTCCACTTCCAGAATTCCCCGTACATCGCCCAGTTGCCAATCGTTTTTCGGTGTGTTCGGATGCGAATTATGGCAACCGATGCAGGCTTGCGCCGACATCGTATCGGCCACGGCTACCCGAAGAACAGGCCTACCGTTCACTTCGTCCTCACGAGCGAATACGGCCTCGGGATCTTGATTCAGCTCAGCCCAGGCCTGTTTCTGAAAAGCATCCAGACGGCGACCCGCACGATTCGGAAAGGGATGTTTGCTGTACAGCTTCAAATGCATTCCTTGATCCGCAAATAACTCGCTCAAATCATGGATCATGGTGGCGGGTAAAGGGATGGTATTTTCGGCTTCATGATGATCGATGCCTACTGCCATACCGGAGGCTTTCGCTTTAGCAACCACTTCCTTGGTATAGTAACCACGGACAATCTTAAAGTTGCTGGCAACATCGATGGCGTTCTCCGTTTGCTGCTCAATCATCCGGTTTTGAATCTGCTTGGGGAACAATATCGCCGCGGCGCTGAAAACGATCAAGAGCACTGTGAAAATAGGAATCAGGAACTTCTTGGTCATTATATTTACTCTGATCAAAATCTAAATGTTCAATTCTGACAACAGTGGTTATGCCGTAATTGTACAATGTGAATTATTGAGAACGATAATAGTGCTCAAACCGCAATACCACCAGAATGCTACATTCTACATATTGACCGGTATAGTCAGAAAAGTCTTAATTACCGTAGGGATACCCCTACTCGCTTTTCGAAACAGGCATGAATGTCACAACATATCTATGTCTGGCATACTCGAGTTAGTTGAACAGAGCTGGATTGCTATTTCGATAGACGGCAAGGGATAATCCTTCATAGGTTCACCATATCATTTCAGAAAATGGAAGAAGTGTTTATATCCCATCCACAACAATTCAAGATAACTTTGCCCGAGAGCTATATCTATAAACGCCTAATCATTTAGAAACTGATAGATGTAACTGTTCTGCTCCAGCAAACGAGGGCATAGAAAAAGTCCTGAGTTTTTCGCCACTGGCCCGCCGTGTGGTTCCTGGATAGAACCCCGGGCTCCCGCTTGAGTAAATGGCAGGTTCATTCCGCCGGGCGAGCTAAGCCATGGTTTTTACGGTCATGTTAGTATTCGCTGAAGCTGGTGGAGTGGTCTGTCCAAAGAGGGTCAGTCAGCCAATATGTCCTCGATTTTTTTGGCGCTTTCGCGGACTTCAATGGAGCCCTTTTTGCCAGGACGCCAGCGAAATTCCCCAGGAATGCTACTTCTCTTTGCTTTACGGAAAGAGAACGATAGCTCGGTCTATGGAAGAGAATCAATGTAGCTGAAGGAGATTGGGGATTATATCCAGTATTTCCTTGTTTATTGTAGGAATACCCTTACATTTGGGTGCTGTTTTGCCGTAAGCATTCGCTCCAATACATCCTGCCACCCCACTGAATTTCGCCCTACAGTAACCTCTCATTCCCAGTCCGGGCATATCCCGTGTGAAACACTGTCTCTTATCCTAGGGGGGCGTAAACTTGGCCGAGCTGCCCTTAGCTCTGGCTTCGGGTAATGATGGCGGCATCGCCACGTCCCTCGATGGCTGCCAGTTCGGCGCTGGACAGCCATTCTCCGGGTGGGCGTTCCTGTACATCCGCACTGGCGGCCAGGACATGGGCCCAGGAACAACGATTGGCAAACAGCATGCCTGCCTCATTCAGGGTGCCACCGCGATTGATATAACCCAGTACCCGGGATTTTGACGGCTCCGGAAACAACGGGGCCAGGTGGCCGCGGAACACTTCAGGGCGCATGTGGGTAAGGGCGACGCGTCGCTTCATCCTTCCGGGGAACAGGCGTTCCTGCTCCTCCCTTCGAACACACTGCGCCGCTTCCAGGGTATCCCTGGGCTCACGGAAGCGACCGGGCTCCTGCACATACACCAGCCTGAATGGTGTCCCGGTTTCCCGCAGACGCTCGCTGGCGCGGATCATTTCCGAAAGCTGATAGGCGCCGCTGGCAATCAGCATCACGGGTTCGCCGTGGGAGGTGTCCTCATCCACCACCAGGGCCCCGTCCCTGGCCAGGGTCTGTGCTTCGTTCCTGTCAAAGACCGCCGACCGTTCGCGCTTTGGTATCACCATGCAGGTGATTCGCCCCCGGCCCTGGTAGACACCGGGCAGCGCCTCGAGGGTGCTGTTGTAGTCAGCGGGAAAAGATCAGCTCCTGGCGGATGGCTTCCAGCATTTTCACGCAGAAGGCTTCATAGCTGGCCACCAGGTTCAGCCCCGCCTTGTTGGCCAGGCAGGCGGACACCACGGCTTCCTCGTTGAGGGCCGTGATAATCTGCCCGTGCACGGATTCCTGTTCGCTTTCAGGGGCATTCCCCCGGTGCTTCAGGGCATTGAGTACGCCTTCAAGGCGATTGCTGGCCAGCTCATCCGGGTTGCCCACGCGGGCCCTCCTGCTGGCGGTGCTGGTTGAGCTGGCTGACGGCATCGGCCAGCTGATCCGGTGGTACCCATAACAGGCCGGCGTGGTGGTGGAACAGCTCCCTCGCACGGGTGTCGATTTTCGGGTTCCCCGGCAGTGGCAGGTTATGGGCGGGGTTGCTGCCGGCCCCGTAGAAGCCCTACCCCTTGGTGGTTTCGGCAATGCCATAGGGAATCGGGGCCGGGTAGGGCCGTTTTCCACTCAGGGCCTGCACGCGATAGTGGTTCAGTGTCCGCTCCATATTGAACAGGGCGCAGACGAAAGCGGCCGGATCGCGGCCATCGAAGTGGAGCGGCTCGAAGCCGCAGTGAGCCAGATGTTCGCCAAACCGCTCCAGGCCTTCACGGGTTCCCAGTTCGGTGCGTTGCTCAATGCGTCGGCCATTGGCACTCATGATGGGCATGACCGAGCCACAATCCTCGGTTCGCCACCAGCGTGGAACCCAGTCACTGCCGCGCTGTTCCTCCGCCGCGCCGTCAGACAGGAAGGCCACCAGGGACTCCCCCGGCAGCGGCATATGGGCGTACTGGAGTTCCGCAAATCCCAGGTAGCCGCCTTCGATAATCCCTCCGGCGGTGTGGGGGCTGACATGGCTGGCCTCCATGGCTTCAGTGTATGGAGTGATTATAGAAGCCACAGCCGGAAGTGCCGTTGATGCAGATCAGTCGGACCTGCATCTTGTCTTACGGTTTGTTCACCCGGGCGCTGAAGGGAGTGTCAGTTGCCGGCCGGTTCAAACCGCTGCTGCAGCCAGGACCTGATGTCGTCGGACTCGTACAGCCACTGTTCCTTGCCGTCGTCCTCACGAATCAACAGGCAAGGCACCTTGATGCGGCCCCCGCCGGCTGTCAGGGTTTCCCGGTGGTGGTTGTTGTGTTGTGCATCGCGGGTTTCGATGGTCAGCCCCAGGCGGGCTATTTCCTTGCGGACCTTGATGCAGAATGGGCAGGCGCTGAACTGGTAAAGTGTCAGGTCCTTACAGGCATCGTCCACGCGGGCCTGTGCTTCGGGCGATCGGCTGATGCCCTTTGGGGTACTGATTTTTTCGCTGATCAACATGAACGGCGTCAGGATCAGGCGAAGGGTGCGGAAAAAATAACGGATAACGAGTCTCATGGACGGGGTACGGCTCCGGTTAAGGGGACACTGGCGCGTACAGTATCATTCAGCCGGCTTTCAGGCCAGGAGGGCCCTGGCGCCGGGGTTGTGTTGCTGTCACCGGGTGTTTCTGCCAATCTCGTGTTCATAACAGCAACAAGCCGGGTTGACCGGTGGTCAACAGGAGATCAATGAGATGACAGATGACAAACGCCGCCGCCACTCATCCCCCGTGGTGGATGGCCTGGGCAAGTCGGCAAGCCGCGCCATGTTGCGGGCAGTGGGTTTCACGGACGAGGATTTCCGCAAGCCCCAGATCGGCATCGCCTCCACCTGGAGCAATCTGACGC
>CAZFPG010000230.1:0-5768 GCA_964521055.1 uncultured Marinobacter sp. | reverse complement strand
CTTGTCGAAGCCGCCTACTTACTCCAGCAGTTCCTTCAAATCAGCTGTTTGCATGGTTTTAACGGTCATTGTCGGTCTCCTCGGTCTGTTGTTTTTGTTGCTCAAGACATGCCATCAGTTGGCAACATCATCTAGTCAGACCCTACACCACTGACGGGGCCGGTATCTGGTTAACAGTCCCTGCTCAGCGATCATCCTCATGAATGGAGGACGGATGGCGGCACAGGGGCGCAACGGTGATGTCCATATAGGGGAACAGCGGAAGGTTGCTGATCAGGTCCTGTAGTTCGGCGTTGTCCGCAACGTCGAAAATGCTCACATTTGCGTAGCTGCCCGCCACTCGCCACAGGTGGCGCCACTTGCCCTGCTGCTGCAAATCCTGGGCGTAGGCCTTTTCCCGGGCCTTGATGCCGGCAGCCACGTCGACCGGCATATCAGTGGGCAGATTGACCTTCATTTCGACTTTGAACAGCATGTGCACTCCTCCGTTATTGATCTTTGCGGCTGTATTCAGCGAGCTTGTCTTCGTTGATCTCGACGCCCAGGCCGGGGCCTTGTGGCAGGTCCACGCCGTTGCTATGGAAGTTCAGGGGCTTGACCACGATGTCGTCCTTCATCAGCAGCGGGCCGAACATTTCGGTGCCCCAGTGCAGGGTTTCCAGGGTGGACCAGGCGTGCAATGCGGCAACGGTGCCGATCGTGCCTTCCAGTAGGGTGCCCCCGTACAGGCCTATACCCGCCGCCTGGGCAACCGCGGCCTGCTCCAGGGCCCGGGCCGGTCCGCCAGCCTTGGCGATCTTGAGCGCGACAGCACCCGAAAAGCCGGCGGCGGCCAGGTTGTACATGTCATTGGCGTCGGCAACGGCCTCATCGGCCAGGATGGGCAGATGGAATTTCCTCGACAGACGCACCAGCGCGGCGTGGTCCTTCATGGGAGTGGGCTGCTCGACCAGGTCAATACCGGCGGTTTGCAGTTCGGCCATGCCTCTGGCAGCCGTTGACTCATCCCAGGCCTGGTTCACATCAACGCGAACACTGGAGGACTCACCCACGGCCTCCTTGATGGCGGCTACGTGGCGGACATCGTCCATCAGTGCTCGTGAGCCGATCTTGAGTTTGAAATCACAGTGGCGCCGGGTCTCGATCAGACCGAGAGCTTCCTCGATATCCCTCGCGGTATCACCGCTGGCCAGGGTCCAGAGCACCGGAATGTGCTGGTGTACGGCACCACCAAACAGGTCCGATACAGGGCAGTTCAGGCGCTTGCCCTGAAGATCCAGCAATGCCGTTTCAATGGCGGACCTGGCCAGGTTGTTGCCGCGGGTTGAGCGGTTTAACATTACCCTCAGGGTATTGATGTTATCCGCGCGTTGCCCAATCAGTTGCGGCTTGAAATAGGAGTCAATGGTAAGTTTCACGCTTTCGGGACTTTCCGGACCGTAGGCCAGACCACCGATGGTGGTGGCTTCACCCAGCCCTTCGAGACCATCGGAATCCTTCATCCGCACAATAACCATGGCCTGAACCCCCATGGTTGTCATCGACAGCTTATGCGGCCGGATGGTCGGAATGTCGACCAGTATGGCTTCGATGGACTGAATGGTTGCGGACATGGGCTCTCCGAATCGCAAGTTAAAATGCCTGTGATTCGAACAGTACGAAGTTTCACGGATATGAACCAATATTGATTAAGTACTAACCGATACCCTGGAGGTATGGATGGAGCTGAGACACTTGCGGTACTTCGTAGCCGTGGCAGAGGAACTGAACCTGACCCGGGCCGCGGAAAAGCTGTTTATTGCCCAGCCACCGTTGACCCGCGCCATCAAACAGCTGGAAGAGGAAGTGGGCGCCGCGCTGTTTATCCGTAAACCCCGGGGCCTGCAACTGACGACAGCGGGCGAGTACTTCCTGGAACAGGCAAGACAGATTCTCGACAAGGTAGCCGCCACCATGAACGACACCCGGCGGATCGCCCAGCACCGCAAGACGGTGTTCTCCATCGGCTTCGTGCCCTCGGTGTTCTACGGGCAACTGCCACTGATGGTCCGGCGGCTGAGGCGCAACAAGAACCTGGAAATCATCCTGCATGAACTGAAAACACGGGAGCAGGTGGATGCATTGAAGGCTGGCAAGATCGACATTGGTTTCGGCCGGGTGCGTATTGAGGATCCCGACGTGGAACAGGATCTGCTATTCGACGAACCCCTCATCGCCGCCATACCCGCCGGCAGCCCACTGACCCGACACCCGCCGTCCATGAAAGAGCTGTCGGAATGGCCCATGATCGCCTTTCCCTCGGGCCCCGGCCCCAACTTCGCGGACCTGACCCAGGGCCTGTTCCACCGCCGCGGCCTGCGTATTAACGTGATGCAGCAGGTGAACGATCTACAGACGGCACTGTCGCTGGTGGCTTCGGATATGGGATTTACCCTGGTGCCGGAACAGGTTCGGCGACTGCATAGGGAAGGGGTGGACTACATGCTTCTGGAAGACGACAACATTACCGTGCCGGTGATTGCCTCAAGGCGGAAGGGTGAGAATCCGAACGCGGTCATGCGGCTGGCGAATACCATCCTGGACGAGCTGGTGGAGAACCGGTTGACCGGGCGTTACCCCTGATTGGGATGTCGGATTAGCCAAGCATAATCCGACAAGGGAACCATCACTGTGTCGTCCTCCGCACCGCCTCGGCCGCTTGCTGCAATCGCGGCAGGTACACCCCCATCAACGTCGTCATCTCCACCCGCGCCGCATTGGTGCTGATATTGATCGCCCCCAGCAACTCGCCATTCCCGGCAAACACCGGCACCGCTACGGAACGGAGCCCGGAATCCAGCTCCTGGTCCACAATCGAATAGCCCTGCTCCCGGATCTTAATGATTTCCTCCCTCAGCACATCAGCACTGGTCACGGACGATGCCGTAAACGCCTCAAACTTCACCCGGGCAAGGAAAGCCTCCCGCTCCACTTCCGGCAATTGCGCCATAAGCACCCGCCCCATGGAGGTATAGGCCGCCGGCAGGCGGGTACCTACCGACAGGGTAATGGCCATCAACCGGTGTCTTGCCGATGAGCGCACCACGTAGACCACATCGTCCCCATCCAGCACCGCCAGCGATGAAGACTCCCCAAGCTCCGCAGTGATGTCTTCCAGGTATTGCTGGATCACTGCCCGGTACTGGTTCGATGCCTGGTAGGCATAGCCCAACTGCAGTACACGGGGCGTCAGCTCGAACTGCCGTCCGCTTCGCTTCACAAAGCCGAGGGCATGAAGGGTGAGCAGGAAGCGGCGTGCCTTGGCCCTGTCCATATCAGTACGCGCAGCCACCTCACTCAGGGTCATGCGGGGGTGCTCGGCATCAAACGCCTGCAACACCTCCAACCCGGCTGCTAACGCGCCAACATAGTCTCGGTCTCCGGGCTTGAGAATCTGATCGTCCATTCCTGCTCCTTCCTCATCTAAAACAGCATCCGCGCATGGTAGCAGCTCGTTCGGTATCCGAACATCCGTGCATTTTTGCTGATTGGTGGAAATTTGTACTTGACGACGATAAAACCTTCGGGCCATTATGTTCGCATATTAAACTTATGTTCGTATATCGAACTTTTCAACAATCACTGCAATGGAGACACCGTGATGGCTGAATTTCTCTCCCTTCAGGAGGCCGTGAGCCGCCACATCAGCAACGGCGACACCGTCTGTATGGAAGGCTTCACCCACCTGATTCCGTTCGCGGCGGGCCACGAAATCATCCGCCAAGAAAAGCGTGACCTGACCCTGATCCGAATGACTCCGGACCTGGTGTACGACCAGATGATTGGCGCCGGCTGTGCGAAAAAACTGATCTTCTCCTGGGGCGGTAACCCGGGCGTGGGTTCGTTGCATCGTCTGCGGGATGCCGTTGAGAAAGGCTGGCCGAACAAGCTGGAAATCCTGGAACACAGCCACGCCGCCATGGCCTGCGCCTATGAAGCGGGTGCTGCCGGGCTGCCGCTGGCCGTTCTGCGCGGCTATATCGGCAGCGACCTGCCGAAGGTGAACGATCAGATCAAATTCATTGAGTGCCCCTTCACCGGAGAACGCCTGGCCGCAGTGCCGTCGGTTCGCCCAGACGTGGCGGTCATTCACGCCCAGCGCGCCGATCGCAAGGGCAATGTGCTGGTGGAGGGCATTGTCGGCATCCAGAAGGAAGTGGTGCTGGCCGCCAAACGCAGCATCGTGACCGTTGAGGAAATCGTCGACGACCTTGGTGCCTCCGTAAACGCCTGCGTGCTGCCTTCCTGGGCCATTACCGCCATCGCCGAGGCGCCGAAAGGCGCCAGCCCGTCCTACGCGTTGGGTTATTACGACCGCGACAACGCCTTCTACAAAGAGTGGGATGGCATCGCCCGGGACCGGGAAACCTTCCAGACCTGGCTGAAAGAAAATGTGTTTGAAAAAGGAGCTGCGTGATGAGTCTTGAATTTACCTCCTCGGAAATGATGAGCGTCACTGCCGCCCGCGCACTGACCAGCGACATGACCTGTTTCGTCGGCATCGGCCTGCCCAGCGAGGCCGCCAACCTGGCCCGCTTGACCCATGCACCGGACGTGACCCTGATTTATGAATCCGGCACCCTGCAGACCAAACCGGACGTTCTGCCCCTGTCCATCGGTGATGGCGAGCTGTGCAAGTCTGCCCTGACCACCGTTTCGGTGCCGGAGATGTTCCGTTACTGGCTGCAGGGGGGCCACGTCAGCGTCGGCTTCCTGGGTACCGCCCAGATCGATCGTTACGCCAACCTGAACACTACCCTGATTGGCGACTACCGCGAGCCCAAGGTTCGCCTTCCAGGCGGTGGCGGTGCTCCCGAGATAGCCACGAACGCGAAGGAAGTGTTCATCACCGTCAAGCACTCCAAGCGCACCTTTGTGAAGGACGTAGACTTTGTAACCACCGTCGGTTTTGGCCGCGACGGCAAGGCGCGGGACAACGTCCCCAACATAGGTAGTGGCCCCACCGTGGTGATCACCGATCTGTGCATTCTCAAGCCGGATCCGGACACCAAAGAACTGGTGGTCACTTCCCTGCACCCGAACGTGACCCGGGAAGAGGTGATCGAGGCGACCGGCTGGGAGATCCAGTTTGCGGAGCAGCTGGAAACCACACCAGAGCCGACAGCAACGGAACTGGACGTCCTTCGTGACCTGAAAGCACGCACAAACGCCCACCATGCCGGCCAACAATGAGGACTCCCATGACTGACGTTTATCTCTGCCACCCCCGCCGTTCGGCCATTGGCCGTTTCGGCGGCACCCTCGCCAGCGTTCGCCCCGACGACCTGGCGGCCCATATCTTCAAGGCCGTGCTGGAGCAGGCTCCGGAACTGGACCCAGCGGCTATCGACGAAGTGATGATGGGCTCTGCCAACCAGGCCGGTGAAGACAACCGCAACGTGGCACGTATGTCGGCACTGCTGGCCAGTTTGCCCACGTCCGTACCCGGCACCACCCTCAACCGGCTGTGCGGTTCCGGCATGGACGCCGTCGGCACCGCTTTTCGTGCCATTCGTGCGGGTGAAATGGACCTGGTGCTGGCCGGCGGCGTGGAATCCATGTCCCGCGCGCCCTATGTCATGGGCAAGGCTGACAGCGCCTTCTCCCGGGGCCAGAAGGTCGAAGACACCACCATCGGCTGGCGCTTTGTAAACCCGCTGATGAAAAAGCAGTACGGCATCGATTCCATGCCGGAAACAGCGGAGAATGTGGCCGAGCAGTACAGGGTG
>CAZFPG010000229.1:0-5782 GCA_964521055.1 uncultured Marinobacter sp. | reverse complement strand
AAAACCATATGGCGAAACAGCCCGGGGTGATTTCCTTTTCCGTCAACCACAGCACCCAGCGCGCGCGCCTGGTCTGGAACCCGGAACAGGCCAGGCTCAGCGAGCTGTTGATCGCCATTCATGAACTGGGGTACCGCGCCCGTCCTTACCAGGCCGATGAGGCCGAACAGGCCCTGAAAGCCGAGCATCGTTCGGCGCTGATCCGCCTGGCCGTTGCTGGCATCGGTTCCTTCCAGACCATGATGCTGGCTTTTCCACTGTATTTTGAACTGGTCAGCGAGCTGTCTCCGGAGTTTGTCAGCTTTTTCCGCTGGTTCAGTCTTCTGGTGGCTACCCCTGTGGTGCTTTACAGTGCCCGCCCCTTCTTCACCAATGCCTTGAGGGACATTCGTAGCCGGCACCTGACCATGGATGTGCCGGTGGCCACTGCCATCGGCCTGGCTTACGTTGCCAGTGCGTGGGTGACCGTATTCGGAGGCGAGGAAGTCTATTTCGAGTCCGTATGCATGTTCACATTTTTCCTCCAGCTTGGCCGGTATATCGAAATGCAGGCGCGTTACCGGGCGGGGCTCACCGGCAACGCCCTGGCCGGGTTCCAGCCAATGGTGGCGAGCCGGATTCGGGACAATAACAGCGAGATTGTCTCAACCCATGACCTGGCTACCGGGGATGTGATCAGGGTCAGGCCGGGGGAAACCCTGCCAGCCGACGGCGTTATTGTCAGCGGCCATTCCACCCTGAACGAAGCCGCCCTGACCGGCGAATACCTGCCAGAGACCCGGAACCCTGGCGATGAAGTGCATGCGGGCAGTGTGAACGGTGAAAATCCGCTGGAGGTGGAAGTACGCCGTGCCGGCGCCCAGACCCGGTTGTCGGGTATTCTCCGGATTCTTGATCGGGTTCAGGCGGAAAAACCACCGGTCGCCCTGATGGCCGACCGCATCGCGGGTGTTTTTGTCAGCCGCGTACTGATCCTCGCCCCGGTAATCTGGGCTGGCTGGTGGCTGGCGGGAGCCGACAATGCCTTTGATATCACCCTGTCGGTTCTGGTGGTTACCTGCCCCTGTGCCCTTTCCCTGGCGACCCCAACGGCCATTACTTCCGCCACCATGAGGCTGCGAAAGCTCGGCCTGTTGCCCACGCGCGGACATACACTCGAGTCGCTGAACACCATCGATACCGTGATTTTCGACAAAACCGGCACCCTGACCCGCGGAGAGCTCAGCCTTATCGATACCCGCGTGTTCGGAACCTTCAGCCGTGAGCAATGTCTTGAAATAGCTGCAAGCCTGGAAAAGCATTCGGAACACCCTATTGCCAGGGTATTCCACCATCTTCGCGGCAACTCTGCCCGGAACGTACAGAACCACCTCGGAGGCGGTCTCTCGGGCGAGCTTGATGGACAGCACTTCTATATCGGCCACCGGGATTTCGTTCAGGCCAGTGCCGGCCATGCACCACCGGCGAACGACGATCACCGGGGTATGGAAATCTGGCTGGCCAACGCCAGCCAGTGGCTGGCCCGGTTCACCCTGGACGATGAACCCCGGCCAGAGGCGAGGGACGCCGTAAAGATGCTGCAACAGGCGGGCCTGCGGACGATTCTGCTGAGCGGGGACCGTTCCGGCCACGTGGAGCAGATTGCACAGACCCTGGGTATTGATGAAGCCATTGGCCAGGCGTCGCCGGAGGACAAGCTTCAGGTTCTGGAAAGGCTGCGTGAACAGGGCCGGCACATAATGATGGTCGGGGACGGCCTCAACGACCTGCCATCCATGGCTGGAGCCGGGGTTTCAGTGGCCATGGGCAGCGCCGCTGACCTGACCCAGCTCAAGGCGGACGCGGTGCTGCTCAATGGCCAGCTGACCCAACTGGCTGAAGCACTCCGGACGGCCCGGCGCACCCGCCGCATCATTCGCCAGAACATGTCCTGGGCTCTGGGCTATAACCTGTGCGCCCTTCCCCTGGCTGCTGCCGGACTGGTACCGCCCTGGCTGGCCGCGATCGGCATGTCCCTCAGTTCCCTGGTGGTGGTACTCAATGTCATGAGGCTGGGGCGAACACCACAAAAGGCCGAACCGCCCGCGCCGGCAGTTGGCGCCGAGGCGACGTCCTGATACCGTGAAGAGGAAATCACCCGCAATGCTTGAGGTAGCGCCGTGAAAATCGTAATGATCCTGGTTCCGGTGATGCTGGTACTCGTGGCCTTGGGCATTGTCCTGTTCTCGTGGGCCGTGAAGAACGGCCAATATGATGATCTGGACGGGCCTGCCCATCGCATCCTCTACGACGATGACAAGGACAGAATCCCGGACGACGCAAAGCAACCGCAACAGCAGGCGGCTACCCGTAGCCATCGCTCACCCGGAGACGACCAGACATCCTGATGGGCGAAGACCTTTACCTGAGTTATTCCAGCGCCTTCCTGATCGGATTACTGGGTAGTACCCACTGCCTGAGTATGTGTGGCGGAATCAGTGCCTCCCTGTCCATGGCGCTGCCCGTAGGCAGGGGGTTCCGCCTTCGCCAGACTTTAATGCTTCTGGCCTTCAATGGTGGCCGCATCGGCAGCTATACCCTCATCGCGGCCCTGATCGCACTGCTAAGTACCAGTGCGGCTGACTACTGGGCCCAGTTGGGGCCGGTTCTGCGAACGCTGGCAGGCCTGCTGCTGATTCTGATGGGGCTTTCCATGGGGCAATGGTGGCAGGGAATCCGCTATATCGAGCGCGTTGGCGCACCGATCTGGAAGCGCCTCTCTCCCCTGACGCAACGCGTGCTGCCGGTACACCATGTGGGGCAGGCACTGGCACTGGGCGCACTCTGGGGCTGGTTGCCCTGCGGCCTGATCTATAGCACGCTGGGGTGGGCCGCACTGCAGCCCACCGTCGGCAGTGCCGCCATGACCATGGTGTTTTTCGGCCTGGGCACCCTGCCCTCCATGCTGGCAACTGGATACGCTGCCACCTGGATTCGCAAGCTTCGGGAACACAGACATTTCCGGCAGTTTGCCGGGCTGCTATTGATCGGCTTTGGGGTCTGGACCCTGCCCATCACCGCTTTGATGCATTCAGGGCACGGCTAGTTTCCCGCGGATCTGATCAGATATTAAGCACGTCCAGCCGCCCGAAATCCGCTGTTTCCGGCTCAACCGCTCCTACCGGCTGCCCACCCCCTGGACGCCTTGAACCTTCACGGAAATCATAAAGTGCGGTATCGGCCAGGTGGGAGGGCTCCACGTTGCACATGGCACGGAACATGGTCTCCAGCCGCCCCGGGTGCTGCTTGTCCCAGGTCTGGAACATGTCCTTGATCACCTGGCGTTGCAGGTTTTCCTGGGAACCACAGAGGTTACACGGAATGATCGGGAACTCCCGCAGCCGGGCATAGCGGGCAATGTCTTTCTCACGGCTATAGGCCAGTGGCCGGATGACGGTGTTGCGGCCATCGTCGCTGTGCAGCACCGGAGGCATGGACTTGAGCTTGCCGCCATAGAACATATTCAGGAACAGCGTCTCCAGCAGGTCATCCCGGTGATGGCCAAGGGCAATTTTCGTCACTCCGTGCTCTTCCGCAAAATTATAGAGAATTCCACGACGTAGACGGGAACAAAGTCCGCAGGTGGTCTTCCCTTCCGGCACTTTTTCCTTAACAATACTGTAGGTGTCCTTCTCGATGATGTGATACTCGATACCGAGTGCCGACAGATACTCAGGCAGCACTTCCTCCGGGAACCCCGGTTGTTTCTGGTCCAGGTTCACGGCAATCAGCTCAAAGCGCACCGGTGCGCTTTTCTGAAGGTTCAGCAGAATATCCAGCATGGCGTAGGAGTCCTTGCCGCCAGACAGGCAACACATCACTTTATCGCCGGCTTCAATCATCGAGAAATCAGCAATCGCCTGCCCCATTTCCCGGCGCAGGCGCTTCTGCAGCTTGTTGAATTCCAGCTTCTGCCTGCGTTCTGCTTCAGAGCCCAGGGCAGTTTCGGAGTTGGCAGTTATTGCTTCGGACATAGGTAAACGTCGTTCATAGGGTCAGTGAGCGTCGGATTATACGCGTGCAAATCTTCCAGGGACAGGATACAGACATGGGCATGTTAGAAACAAAAACGGAAACCCCCGGCAAGCGGGAATTCAACCGTATTCGCAACCGCAAGGCCATACTGGTTGCGGCCCGGGAGTGTTTCCGGGAGCGTGGTTATGACAACTCCACCATCCGCGACATTGTTCGCCGCACCGGTCTGGCGGCAGGCACTTTCTATAACTACTTTTCCAGCAAGCAGGACATCTTTGCTGCCCTGTTGACGGATTTTCTTGACCAGCTCAATGACAACCTTACCGGAAGCAGGCAGGCCGCCAGCTCTGCAACTGACTTCATTTACTGTGCCTATCTCGCACTGTTCCGGGCGACAGCGAGCGACCCGCTGGTTTATGAGCTGGCCCACCGCAATGACCGCGCCATCCGGGAGTTGTTCGGCTCGGATATCCTCGGGCTTACCATGCTGTCGCTCGAGGAAGACGTCAAGAACGCCATCGAGCACGGCCTGCTGCCCGACCTGGACCAGGAGTACCTGTGCGCAGCCTTTTTTGGCGTAGGCTACGAACTCAGTCTTCGCCTTGCACACCGGGCGCACCAGCACCCCGACAGGGCCGAGGCGGAAGCCAGGAAGGCCACCCGGTTTGCAACCAACCTGTTTCTCAACGGGCTGCAACTGGAAAACCCCTCTTCCGTAATGGCGCCCCGTCACCTACCATAGCGGGATGAATCAACCTGATATGGCAAAAACAGCCGCTCAAACACCGGATTCCGGCCCGCAGGACGACACGCTGGATTTCCAGATCCAGCACCTGTTGGTTGCCACCGAGCACGTACTTCGGCAGAACCCTGCGGGCATCAACGAGCTCAGCCTTATCAAGACCCTGCAAAGGGCCCCCTGGGAACTGATCGGTACTGTCAATTTCGCGGAGCCGGATAAACTCTATCCGGTTCATTTCCTGCTGTTCCATGTGCTTTACCGTCTCCGTGACCAGCTTGCCAGTGGCGGGGAAACGCTCACCATTTCGCCACTGGTTATCCGCCTCCGGCAGAGTGACGTTGTCGGTGGCACCGGGCTGCCAGACCAGGCGGATGAGTTGAGAAACTTCTACCTGGACCTGTCAAAGTACGAGCTGCCTGAAGCGTCCATTAACCGGATGATGGATGACTTCTGGGCCGGGCGCAGCGGTTACCGGCCTGAGCTTCCGGAAACCCGGGACGCTGCTGCCACCCTGGGCTTTGACGACATTCCAACGGAATTTGATGAGGTAAAACGACGGTTTCGCCGGGCAGTCATGCACGCTCACCCGGACCGTGGTGGTGAAACCGAGGCCATTCAACACCTGAACCAGGCCTTTACGGTGCTCAAGGCGCATTTCAGAATCTGACTGTTTCCACCCTCCGGATTACTGAGGAAGACACAATGGTAAAACGAATGACGATCCGATCACTTCTGGTGGGACCGCTCGCCGGCTTTGCCCTGGGCGCCAGTGCAGATCTGGTGGTACTGCAGTATCACCACGTCAGTGATTCCACGCCGCCCTCTACCAGTACGTCGGTATCCCTGTTCGAAGGGCAGATGGATATGATCGACGAGCTGGGCATTGACGTTGTATCTCTGGAGCCAGGAACCCGGGACGCACTGGACGGCAAGCTGGATGATCGCGAGCAGGTTGCCATCACCTTTGACGATGCCTACGAATCGGTCTACTCCACAGCCGTACCGGAACTGGAGAAACGGGGCTAC
>CAZFPG010000228.1:0-5794 GCA_964521055.1 uncultured Marinobacter sp. | reverse complement strand
TATGGCACCGGCTCCAGCCGCGACTGGGCCGCCAAGGGTACACGCCTGTTGGGTGTGAAAGCCGTGGTGGCGGAATCCTATGAAAGGATTCACCGCTCCAACCTGATTGGCATGGGCGTGATGCCGTTGCAGTTCCCGGAAGGCACGGATCGCAAGAGCCTGAAGCTGACCGGTGAGGAAACCATCAGCATTGAAGGGCTGTCTGGTGACATCAAGCCGGGCCAGGCCCTCAAGATGACGGTGAAATACAAGGATGGATCTACCGAAACCTGCGAACTCAAATCAAGGATCGATACGGCCAACGAGGCCGTGTACTACCGCCACGGAGGCATACTGCACTATGTGGTGCGGGAAATGTTGAAGTCGGCGTGAGTGACGTGTGAAGGGTTCCGGCCCAAGGGGCCGGAACCTGCCTAACAGGATGCTCCGTCTACGGTTTTGAGGTAAGCTGGAGTTTCAGCGGAGCGTTTCAAAACCGACAGCAAGACAGGAGTGATCGAGAGCTGACCATGTCCCCATCCCACCAGTCCCCCGATGACATCAAGGTAAAACTGAACCTGGAAACCTCCCGGATCAGCTGGCACGACCTGCAGGTTTACTATGCCCGCGGGCATGTGGTGAAAGTGTCTCCGGAACTGGATCTGCTGGACGTGGCGGCAGAGCTGGCCGCGGACAACAAGGCCCGCTTTGAAAGCTGGATGACCTCCGGCCAGGTGGGCGATGTTGCCCCCGACCTTGCCCGCCACTGGTATGACGAGAACACCGAACTCTGGGCTGTGGTTATCGCACCCTGGGTTCTGGTACAGGACAGGTCCGGCCATGTACTCCACTGACCGTACCGGTTATACGCCGTGAAACTGCATTATTTTCACGGTCGCGGCCCTCTGCGGTCCCTGGTAATGATCCGTGACCAGCGCCGGGTCGAGCTTTTCATCAAGCCTATCGGTGAGGAAACCTGGGCACTGGTGGCACTCAGTGGAGCAATGAACGGCCAGCCCGAGAAACACCGGTGCCAGGGCCCCTATCGGTCAATAGCCCGGGCGGAAGCGGTGCTGCGGAGTACCGCGGGAGCACTGATGGGCCAGGATTACCAGCCCCAACCCCACGACTATGTGGTCTGGTCGGTGATGGCCCAGCGCCTTGCGCGCACCATACGCGTTGACTGCGACGCCAGCGCAGGGCAGTTTCATTTTGATCCGGACCAGTACGAGCCTATCGGCTGAACTGCGCCATTTACGAACATTTCCGAGGGTTTCATGCTGACCGGCGCATTGCTGATTCTGGCACCGCTTTTTCTGGGATTTGCCCTGGCACTGGAAAACCGTCACCTGATGACGGTGATTCATTACAGTGTTGAAGGGCTGGTTTATTTCATCCTGGCCCTGTTGGGGCTTGGCCTGGGGCAAATGGAAGGCGTTGGCAGCCAGTTGGCCAGTATGGCCTCACAGGTCGCGATCCTGGTCCTGGTGTTGTTCCTGGCCAATATGGCGGGTCTCTGGCTGTTTCACCGCTGGCAGCCGATGGCAGCAAGGGATGATCATGTGGACCAGCCCCGGGGGTATCGCCGCCTGTTCCTGGCGGGGATGAAACCGCTGGTGGCTGTTGTAGCGGGCGGCCTTGCGGGTTTCTATCTGCTGCCGGATCTGCCCATGGCGGAGGATGTGGCGACGTGGTCGCTGATGTTGCTGCTGTTTCTGATTGGTCTGCAGTTGCGAAATGCCGGGCTTTCCCTGCGCAAGTTACTGTTGAACCGACAGGGGTTGGGCATTGCCCTGGCCATGGCGGGCAGTTCATTGCTCGCCGGCCTGGCACTGGTACCCTGGCTGGATGCGGCCTGGAACGAGTCGTTGGCACTGGCTTCGGGGTTCGGCTGGTATTCGCTGTCCGGTATTGTGATTGGTGACGCCCTCGGGCCCGCCTGGGGTGGCGTGGCGTTTCTCAATGACGTGATCCGGGAGATTATTGCCCTGGCGATCATTCCGCTATTGATCGGTCAGCGGCCGGCCATGGCCATCGGCTATGGGGGGGCTACCGCCATGGATTTCACGCTGCCGGTTATCCGCAGCAGTGGAGGCCTGGCCTGTGTGCCCGTGGCCATTGCCTCGGGCTTTATACTGTCGTTCCTGTCTCCGGTGCTGATGGCGGTTTTTCTGTCTCTGGGTGGCTGATTCGTCAGGTGAGGAACTTCCGTATGTCGATTCTGTAGTCCTCAGGGTCCACCGAGTGCAGAATCCTGTCCTGGGTACCCGGTTTTGCCAGGTCTATGGTGGCGATGGTAATCGGCAGTCGGAAACGGGTGTTGTACATCACCCGGACGACTGGCAGCCGCTGGTCTTCATCATTGGTCTCCACCACAACCCCGAGGCGCCCGCTTTCCAGAAGTACCAGAGAGCCAATAGGGTACAGGCCCACACAACGGATGAACTCTTTGACCAGGGCCGGATCCAGGTGACCGTTGCTCCACTCCAGCAGTTTCTTGAGGCCCTGGGTTGGTGTCATGCCCTTGTGATAGACACGGTCCGAGGTGATTGCATCATACACATCGGTGATCGCCACCATGCGGCCGTACAGGGAGATTTCGTCACCCTTGAGTCCTTCCGGGTAGCCGCTGCCGTCCAGCCGTTCATGGTGTTCCGCTGCGGTAATGATGGTCAGTTCGCCTATACCCTCGGTCGATTTCAGGATATCCCGGGAGTGCCGGGCGTGGGCTTTCATCACCTCGAACTCCTCTGGCGTCAGCCGTCCCGGCTTGTGCAGAATCTCGTCCGGAGTGAGGATTTTTCCAATGTCATGGAGCAATGCGCCGACAATGGTCTGGTGTAGCGCATCCGCCGGCAGTTTGCGGAAGTTGCCGAAGAGGGACATCAGCACGCTGAGATTGACGGAGTGCTCCAGCAGGTAGTTGTCCTTTTCGCGGATGCGACCAAGGCAACTGAGGGCATTGGCGTTGCGTAGAATGGAGCTCTGGAGCTCATCGGCCAACTGATGAATGGGGGCAATGTCGATGGCGCCGCCAACCTTCACGCTGTTCATCAGGTTGCCCACCAGGCCCTGGGCCTGGGTGTGTATCCGCTGGGCGAACCCCATTTCTTCAGCGACCGTTACCTGCCTGGAGACTCCCGGTTTCTGTTCCCCTGCATGTTGCAGGGCGGTTTCATTGCGGCTATCCACCTCGTGGGCCGGTTCCGAATCCTGGGAATCCAGCCCTTTTGATACATCGATATAAACGTAGTCCACCCCCATCCGACGGATTTTCTCGATGGTGTCCTCATTTTTGATAACGCCGCGGCGGCGCTGGGTGTTGTGAGGTATCCAGTCGTTGTTCAGGTCGGTGATGTACATGCCGACCTTGAGGGCGGAAACGGGGATGCGTTTGATCATTGACGCTGGAAGAACGTCCTCAGGCTATTGTCGTAGGTAGTCGCCAGAACCTTCTCCAGCGGTAACTGTTTCACCTCGGCGATTTTCTCGGCAACAAAAGGAATGTAGAAGGGTGCATTTTCCTTGCCGCGATAGGGAACCGGCGTCAGAAACGGCGAGTCGGTTTCCAGCAGGATCTGCCCGATGGGTGCCATGCGTACAATATCCCGTACGTTTTCCGCCTTGTTGAACGTGGTGATGCCGTTGAAGCCAAGGCACCAGCCTTCATCCAGCGCATATTGGGCCAGCCCCGGGCCGGATGTGAAACTGTGAATCACACCACGGCGCTTGAGGGTACCTTCGAACTCTTTGAGGATGTTGATGGTATCTTCATCGGCTTCACGGCTGTGAATAACCACCGGCCGATCGGTGTCGCAGGCAATCTGAAGCTGGCGGCGGAAAACCTCACGCTGCACGTCACGGTCTGCGTTGTCGTAAAAATAATCGAGGCCGATCTCGCCCACCGCAACGATCTTGTCGTCACCGGCATGGGCGCGGATCTCCGCTTCTGCCGCGTCGGAGTATTTCTCCGCATCGTGGGGATGCACTCCCTGGGTGCCGTACACCCAGGGTGCAGCCTGGCTGAGTTCACGAACCGTGGCCAGGTTCTCTGGCGAAACCGCGATGGTGATCACCCGCTCGATATTGACCCGCTGGGCCTCCGCCAGGGTTTCCTCAAGGGGACGTTCCTTGAGATAGTCCAGGTGGCAGTGGGTTTCGATAATCGGCTGATCGAAAACGGGAATCTCGCGTCTCTTTCGGCTCATCTGGGTCTCGACTGCTATGCTGAAAATGGTTGGTAACGGCCTGATTCTATCATCAGTGCGCCAGATTGCCCCACACCCTGGTTGATTATTCCGGGAAGGCGCAAGCACCAGGCCTCCGGCCCGTGCCATTGTGGCCAAGGTGCCGGCAGAACAGCTCCAGCAATTGGCTCCTGACTATCCGGCAGAAAATCAATCAGTTCTGGAACACTACCGTAAGCTATTGGCAGAGAACGGTGTTATTTAACAAGGAAGATATTTCATGCACATAGTGATTATCGGTGCGGGCGTGGTGGGCACCACCACAGCCTTCGAACTGAATCGTCGTGGCCATCAGGTGACCGTAGTGGAGCGTCATGGTATCGCGGGCAGCGAGACCAGCAGGGGCAATGCCGCCCAGCGCTCCTACGGCGTCGTCTATCCCTGGGCGGACCCTTCCATGGTGATGAAGGCCATACCCTGGCTGTTCAAGAAAGACGGTCCTCTGAAAATGCGGGTGCCGCCATCCATGGAAACCTTGCGGTTCATGTTCTCCACACTGCGTTATGCCCGAGCGCCGGGCCTGTTCGGGCTTAACAAGCGCGCGATGCTTCGTCTTGGCGTCCATAGCCGCGCGCGATTCCTGGCACTGGAAGAGGAGCTGGATCTGCACTTTGATGGCGGCCATCAGGGCCTGCTCCACCTTGCCAGCACCCCGGAAGCTCTCGAAGGTTACCGCCAGACTCACAGGCTGCTCAACGAACTTGGTATTGCGTCCCGTGTGCTTACCCCCGAACAGGTTCGCGAGTCTGAACCCGGCATGACCGGCAACGGCCCGCTCTACGGTGCCCTGAGATATGAAACCGACGGTACCGGCGACTGCCACCTGTTCTCCCGCGAGCTGGCCAGGGCCTGTGAAGTGGAAGGTGTGAGTTTCCGCTTCAGCACTGAAACCGAACATCTTGTGGTCGATGATCAGCGGGTAACCGGTGTTGCTGTTCGCAATAAGGACGGCAAAGCAGCCACCCTTGAGGCCGATGCCGTGGTGATCTGCGCCGGCTGCTGGTCAAGCCGGCTGACAAAGCCCTTGGGGCTTGATCTGCCCATCTACCCGGTTAAAGGTTACTGTTTCACCGTGCCCCTGAAAGATCCTGACCGGGCGCCAGTTTCCACCATCCATGACGACAACTACAAGGTGGTTTCCACCCGCCTGGGGAACCGGCTACGGGCCTCCGGTTTCGTGGAACTGGCGGACTTCAATCGCGACATCCCGAAAGCCCGGCTGGCCACTATCCGCAAGTCCGTGGAGTCCCGCTTCCCGGGCTGCGCAGATCTGATGGCCTCTGAAACCTGGACCGGTTTCCGCCCCATGACTCCCGATGGCCCTCCTGTCATCGGCCATGGGCCCCGGGAAAACCTGTATCTCAATACCGGTCACGGTACCTTTGGCTGGACCCTGTCGGCGGGCAGTGCCGATGTGATTGCCCAGCTGATCGACGGGGAGGAGCCTTCTGTGTGTCTTGATGCATTCAGGCCCGGCCGGTTTTCTGAGTGATTTTTTCGGCTTTGGGTGCGTGAGGCCTTCCGGGGCCCCTTCACGAGATACGCTGTAAATACGTCCGTGTACGCTC
>CAZFPG010000227.1:0-5799 GCA_964521055.1 uncultured Marinobacter sp. | reverse complement strand
CATGATGCGGCTCCTTAAAATTTCTCGCCGCGGGCACGAAGATCGGCCAGCACAGCGTCAATGCCTTTTTTATCGATAACACGCATACCCTTGGTGGATACACGCAGCTTTACGAAACGCTTCTCTGATTCAACCCAGAAGCGATGGTTCTGCAGGTTGGGGAGAAAACGACGACGTGAGTGGTTCATCGCGTGAGAAACATTGTTACCGGTGACCGGCCGCTTACCGGTAACCTGACAGACTCTGGACATACTTGCCTCCGACCTGAGCTTTGGTCCTGAAAATGCGTATTTGATTCGTTTAATTGCGTCTCTGGTTGCTACCTGCGCTCTGAAATTGCACGCTGCCCGCCAGACGCCGCCAGTAAAGGGACGCCTTTATACCAGAACTGCCGCCCCAACGCAAAAAATTGTTGGGAATTTGGCCAGTTTTCCGGTGAGATCCGACCCTGCCTACATCAGCCCCCGTTCAGCCAGAGATATTACCTCACCATGGCCGACAACCATATGGTCAAGAACCCTGATATCCACCAGGCCCAGCGCTTCCTTCAATCGCCTGGTCAGGGAAATGTCCGCCTGGCTGGGTTCCGCCACGCCGGAGGGGTGGTTATGGGCAAAAATGACCGCTGCCGCGTTAAACTCCAGGGCCTGCCTGACCACTTCCCGGGGATAGACCGCGGCACCGTCTATGGTGCCCCGGAACAGTTCCCGGTACTGGATTACCCGGTGGCGGTTGTCCAGGAAAAGCCCGGAGAACACTTCATGCGGGTAGGTACCAAGCCGGCTGCAGAGAAAGCGGCGGGTGTCTTCCGGCGAACGCAGCGGGTCGCCCTGGCGCAGGGGTTCATCCATCACCCTGCGGGCCATTTCCATAGCCGCCTGTACCTGGGCGTATTTTGCGGTTCCCAGTCCTTTAATATCGCAGAATTGCCGTCTGGAGGCCGTCATCAGGCCGCGTAGGCCGCCGAAGGCTTCGGTGAGATGACGGGCAAGTGCCATCACGGGCATGCCGGCGGTGCCGGTGCGCAGGAAAATTGCCAGTAGTTCGGCATCGGAGAGACTGCTGGCGCCGTGGGCGAGCAATCGTTCCCGTGGTCGTTCGTCGTTGGGCCATTTGTTATCGGGCATGAGAGTCCTTTCCTTGATGCTTGCGCTTCCTGCGCCTGTGTCGCCGTTATCAGTGGCAACGGTATAATAATGGCACAATTCTACCATGCCCGACAGGCTGCCGGCAGCGCTCTGGCATGCTATCTTATAAGCCTTTTATTTTATGATGGATACGGAGCCGCTATGGCCGCTAAACGAATCCTGCTGGGCATCACCGGCGGTATTGCCGCCTACAAGAGTGCTGAACTTGTCCGACTACTGAAGAAATCGGGCCATGAGGTTCGGGTGGTGATGACCCGGGGTGCGGAAGCCTTTGTAACACCACTGACTTTCCAGGCACTCAGCGGCGAGCCGGTCAGGACCTCCCTGCTGGATCCGGAAGCTGAGTCGGGCATGGGGCACATTGAGCTGGCGAAGTGGGCCGATCAGATAGTGATTGCACCCGCCTCCGCCGATTTTATTGCGCGCCTGGCCCAGGGGATGGCAGATGATTTGCTGACCACTCTGTGCTGCGCCACCGAGGCGCCGATTGCCGTGGCCCCGGCGATGAACCAGGCCATGTGGAGTAACGGCCGCACTCAGCGCAATATCGCTCTGCTCGATGCAGACACTCAGATCAGCCTCTGGGGTCCCGATCAGGGCGCGCAGGCCTGCGGTGATACCGGTCCGGGCAGAATGCTGGAACCTGCCGCGCTGCATGATCTGATTGCCGGTACTGCCCAGGGCCCGCTTGCGGGCAGGCGCGTGGTTATTACAGCTGGCCCCACCCGGGAGCCCATTGATCCGGTCCGTTACATCAGCAATCACAGCTCCGGCAAGATGGGTTATGCCCTGGCTGCCGCTGCCCGGGCAGCCGGAGCGGAAGTGGTTCTGGTCAGCGGCCCTGTGGCCATTGCAGCGCCCGCGGGCGTGGAAGTTCGCGCGGCGATGACGGCCCGGGACATGCTGGAGGAAGCCGGACGAGCGGTCGACGAAGGCTGTGACCTGTTCATTGCCACTGCGGCGGTAGCGGACTATCGACCCGATTCCTGCGCTGGTGACAAGATCAAGAAGTCGAACGAAAGTATGACCCTGTCACTGGTGCGCAACCCTGATACCCTCGCTACCATAGCAGTCCGGAAAGACGCTCCGTTTACCGTTGGCTTTGCCGCGGAAACTCGTGATGTTGAGCACTATGCCCTCGACAAACTGACGCGGAAAAAGCTCAATATGATTGTTGCCAACGACGTTTCGGCGCCGGGGCTGGGGTTCAACAGCGACAACAACGCCGTTACCGTCTTCTGGCCCCGGGGGCGTGAGTCCTTTGGCCCGGCACCCAAGGCAGTCCTTGCGCAACGGCTGATTGCCCTGATTGCAGATCAACTCACTGAAAAAGCTGGCCCAGCCGACGCTTGCTGACAAGGAAAACCGATGACCCGCAAAACATTTCAGGTACGCATTCTGGACGACCGGATTGGCAACACGGTGCCTTTTCCCCACTACGCAACCGAAGGCGCGGCCGGTCTCGATCTGCGCGCCTGCCTTGATGCGCCTCTGACCCTAAAGCCCGGTCAGACCGAACTGATAAAAACCGGCCTTTCAATACACATTGCTGATCCGTCGCTGGCAGCAATGATCCTCCCCCGCAGCGGTCTGGGGCATAAGCATGGCATCGTACTGGGTAACCTCGTGGGATTGATTGACTCCGACTATCAGGGGGAGTTGATGGTGTCGTGCTGGAATCGCGGGCAAACGGAGTTCACGGTGGAAGTGGGTGAGCGCATAGCCCAACTGGTGTTGGTGCCGGTGGTGCAGGCGGACTTTGAAGTGGTGTCTTCCTTTGACGCCAGCCAGCGTGGCGATGGCGGATTCGGATCAACAGGCACCCGTTGAGGTTGCAGAAGCAGAACAGCGTTCAGGGTCTATACTTCCCTGATAAATGAAGAATCCGGGCGAAAATAACACCAGCAGGATGGACTATGAAGCTTGGCAAAAAGAAGAATTCTGACGAGGCTGCACCTGACAAGAACCCAGACCGGAAACAGTCAAAAAAACAGAACAAAGACAAGAAGGCGTCGAAAGGCCTGCACCATAAGCGGTTAAGCTCCGTTTCCGTCAGCCAGGCCCTGGTTGTGGTGATAGCAGGAGCTATGTCAGCTGCCCTGCTTTATTTTCTGTTTGCGGCACCTTCCGAAGCCCGTCGCTACGAAATCCAGGCTGCCCTGGAGGCCGATGCTGCTGCGGTGCGCATGGAGCAAAGGCTATCCTTGCTTCAGTCCGCTGTCGAGGGTATCGCGACCCAGAATTCCGTGCTGGCTGCACTGCGTGGCGAGGCGTCGAGGGACGATGTAGCTGCTGATCTTGCCGGTACCCTGCCAGACATCGAGTCGGTGTATCTGTTCCCTTATGGTGACATTCCCCGTAGCGCCAGCGAACCCACCCTTGGTTTTGCTGGTCTTGACCTGGCCCGGCGGGCTGAAACCGGCCAGCGGCTCTACCCGGATGCCTTCCCGCGGGATGGACAATGGTATCTGCAGATAGCAGCTCCGGTGCGCAATCCCCAAAGCCGGGCTGTGGTCGGCAGTGTACTGGTGGTTTTCAGCACCGCCCATCTGGAACCCTTGATGGCGGGAGTGAACCAGGAACTGGGCGGACAGTTCTCCCTGGTGCAGTCCGTCGATGGTTCGGACCGCACCATTGTCAGCCAGGGTAGCGGGAATGGCCCGGTCCAGATACGTGATCTTGCCAATCCTGACTGGGAGCTCCAGTACCGACCAGCGTCGGCCCCGGCGCCGCTCTTCAACAGCATGCTGGCGATCATTCTGGCAGTGGTTCCGGCAGTGATTGCGGCGATTGTTGTCTGGCTGCTCCTGGGTAGTGCCCAGAGAGGGCTGCGGCAGGATGTTACCGTACTGATCCAGTGGGCCCACAAGGTATTTGGTGGCGAAAGAATAAAACCGCCCACCCTGAAGTGGGACATGATGGCGTCAACGGCTGAAGTGCTTCACCGGCTTTCCCAGGTTGTGGAGAAACGTATCGCCAAGACGGCCGAGACGGCCCGGCCAAGGCCAGGCAGTGGCGGCCAGGCTGCAAAGCCCGCGGCCGACGAGCCACTGTTCCAGGACAAGGATATGCTCGACATCGATATGCTGGACGGTGACGATGATGTGTTGGGCTTCGGTGGTTCCGATAGCCCGGACAACGCGCCTGACGTAGAGGAGGTGCGCCTGCCGGATGCCGAGGTTTCCGACGGCATATTCCGCGCCTATGATATCCGCGGGATCGTTGGTGAGACCCTGACCCCGGATGTTGTGAGTGTGATCGGCCGGGCTATTGGCAGCGAGGCTATCGCGCGTGGCGTCGACAGCCTGTGTGTTGGCTACGACGGACGGCATTCCAGCCCTGAACTGGCAGATGCCCTGGCCACAGGTGTAATGGCGACGGGCTGCAATGTGATCCATGTGGATGCGGTGCCGACCCCCGTGCTCTATTTTGCAACCCATGAACTGGGTACCGGTTCCGGGGTCATGGTCACCGGCAGTCATAACCCTGCCAACTACAATGGCCTGAAGATCATGCTTGGGGGTGAAACCCTGTCCGGTGATGCCATCCAGAAACTGTTACAACGAATCCGTACCGGCGATTTCGCCAGCGGCCACGGTGCCCAGTCCCAGGAAGATGTCCGCCGTGCCTACCTGGACCGCATCGTTGGTGACATTGCGGTAGCGGCCCCTCTCAAGGTGGTGGTGGATGCCGGCAACGGTATCGCCGGTGAACTGGCACCGCTATTGATCGAAGAGCTGGGTTGCGAGGTCATTCCACTTTATTGCGAAGTGGATGGCAACTTCCCCAATCATCACCCGGACCCCGGTAAGCCGGAAAACCTGGCGGACCTGATCGAACGGGTCAGGGCCGAAGGAGCAGATATCGGCCTGGCTTTCGACGGGGACGGTGACCGCCTGGGTGTGGTGACCAACACCGGCAAGATCATCTGGCCCGACCGTTTGCTGATGCTCTTTGCCCGGGATGTTGTTTCACGCAATCCGGGTGCGGATGTGCTTTATGACGTGAAATGCAGCCGCCGCCTGGCAGGGGTGATTTCAGAGGCTGGCGGGCGGCCGGTCATGTGGAAGACCGGCCACTCGCTGATGAAAGCGAAGATGAAGGAAACCGGAGCCCTCCTGGCCGGTGAAATGAGCGGTCATATCTTCTTTGGCGAGCGTTGGCTCGGCTTTGATGATGGCCTGTACTCGGCGGCCAGGCTGCTGGAAATCCTGGGTATCGAGGATCGCCATTGCGACGAGGTGTTTGAGGATTTCCCCGAGGATATCAGCACGCCGGAGCTGAATGTGGATGTGTCGGACGACACCAAGTTCGAGTTGGTGGAGCGCCTTGGCAGGGAAGGCAATTTCGGTGAAGCCAACATAAGCACCATCGATGGTATCCGCGTGGAATACACCGATGGCTGGGGATTGTGCCGTGCGTCCAATACCACGCCGGTACTGGTGCTTCGCTTCGAGGCGGAGACGGAGGATGCATTGGAACGCATCAAGGTTGTTTTCCGGGAACAATTGCAGAAAGCGGCACCGGATCTTGTCGCGGATTTCTGACGGCTCTGGAACAATCGTGAAACCACTGACGGACTATCTGACAAACAAGGCAATGTGAATGGCTCTGGATCGTGAAACAGCAATGCAGGTGGCGGCAGTACTGA
>CAZFPG010000226.1:0-5841 GCA_964521055.1 uncultured Marinobacter sp. | reverse complement strand
CCACGGCCACCACCCGCACTTCGATGCCGGTGGCGTCTTCAAACTTCGGTAAAATAGCGTCGAAAAACCCTGAGCTCTCGGTCGACGTTGTCGAGGCCAGGGTGATGTAGTCATCGGCGCTGGCGCTGAGCGCCAGGCCCATGCCGGCCAGGGCTGAGATTACAAGGGCCAACGCTTTTTTCATGTTGTCGTTCTCTTGTTGTGTTCGGAGCAGGTCTACTCCACCAGTTCTCCGGCAATATACGCTTGCGCCTCCCGTGAGGCGGGCCTGTTGAAGAAGGCGTCAGCGGGGGTGTGTTCACGTACTTTTCCGCCGGAGAGGAAGAGTACATCCCCGGCGAGGCGCCTGGCCTGATGCAGGTCGTGAGTGGTCATCACAATGCGGGTTCCCCGCTGATGAAACTCGCGCACCGCGGCCTCTACGGCTTTAATCGCTGCCGGGTCGAGGGCGGAGGTGGGCTCATCCAGAAACAGCACCTGAGGAGAAAGCACCCAGGCGCGGGCCAGTGCCAGGCGCTGCTGTTCGCCACCGGAGAGCACACGGGCGGGGGTCTGGGTGCAGGCAGTGAGGCCAAAACGCTCAAGCGCATCAGCCGCGAGCTTTACACGTGTCCTGCGCGGCACGTTGTTCACCGCCAACGCGTGAGTGAGGTTGGCTACGGCCGAGCGGCGCAAAAGCACCGGGTGCTGGAACACCATTGCCTGTCTGGGGCGCCTCTCACCTGACCAGGCCACGCTTCCCTGGGTGGGCGCAAGCAAACCGTGCGCGAGTCGCAGCAGAAGACTCTTGCCTGCCCCGTTAGGCCCCATCACCAGGGTGGGGCCCGTGTCGTTCAGAGTGAATGAGCATGGACCCAGCAGTACCTTTTCCTGCTGACTGAAAGCAACACCGTCAAAGCACAGCGCCGGTGGCGGTATAAGGGCGGATGAGGCGAGGAGGGGAAGATTAAATGAGGTCATCCTGTCCGCCTTCTGGTCAGTTCACCCAGCAGATAGGCGCCCGCGTTAATCAGCATCACCAGCGCCAGCAGCACAATGCCCAGCCCCAGCGCCATGGGCAGGTTGCCCTTGCCGGTTTCCAGCACAATGGAGGTCGTCATTACCCGCGTAACACCATCGATGTTGCCGCCTACCATCATCACCGCCCCCACTTCCGCGCTGGCGCGGCCGAACCCGGCAAGCAGAATGGTCAATAACGCGAAGCGGGCATCCCACAACAGGGTGGGCATCATGCGTGGGCGTGACATGCCCAGTGACACAAACTGTTCGTGGTACTCACCCAGCAGTTCTTCTACCTTCTGGCGTGAGAGCGCGGCCAGGATCGGCAACACCAGTACCACCTGTGCAATGACCATGGCGCCCGGTGTGAACAGCAGGCCCCACTCCCCCAGCGGCCCGGCGCGCGAGAGCAGTAAGTACACCATGAGCCCGGCCACCACCGGAGGCAGCCCCATTAGTGCGTTGAGCAAGACAATCAGCCCGCCCCGCCCGGGGAAGCGCCACAGGGCCACCGCCGCACCGAGGGGAAACCCCAGCACAGCCGCGATCAACACCGCGAGAATCGAAACCTGCAGCGACAGCGCTACGATCTGAAGCAGCGAAGCGTCGAGATTTAACAATAGCGAGAGCGCCACATAAAACGCATTATTATTTTCCACGGCTGCGCCTCCTTGATATTGAGCATCGTGGCGTTTATGACTACGCTTTGCACAGCATGCTGAAATATATGCAGCTAAAAACAGCCTTGTGCTTTTCCCGGCCAGCAGGACAGACCGATGCCGCTTCCTACTTATCTCACCACGGCCGAAGCCGCCGAGTATCTGCGCCTGAAAGAGCGCAAAGTCTACGACCTGGTCAGCCAGGGCGTTATTCCCTGTGTGCGGGTGACGGGAAAGCTATTGTTTCCCCGCCAGCGTATAGATCTGTGGTTGATGAACCATCTGGAAGGTGACGATGCCGTCAGCTCTCCGATCCCGCCGGTTCTGGCGGGCAGCCAGGATCCGCTGTTGGAGTGGGCGGTGAAAGAGAGCAGCGCGGAGCTGGCTTTGCTGTGCCAGGGAAGCGGCGATGGCGTACAGCGATTAATAGACGGACGTGCGATGCTTGCGGGGATGCATATCTGGCACGCTGAAACCCAGCGTTACAATGACCCTGCTACGTTAGGGTTGAGCGGAATGCGCGACCTGGTGCTGATCCGGTGGGCAAAACGCCAGCAGGGGCTTCTTCTGGCCGCGGATAACCCTCATGGGCTTGCGGGGATTGAGGATATCGCCCGCCCCGGCATACGTATCGCGCATCGCCAGCCCGATGCCGGCGTCAGCCATTTGCTGCAGGGCCTGCTCGCCCGCCACCGTATCGATGCCAGGAACCTTGCATGGGCCGCCCATCCGTCCCTCAGCGAGGATGATCTCGCTCTGGCCATCCGCCAGGGCGAAGCGGATATCGGCGTGGGAATCGAAGCTGCGGCGAAGCGCCAGGGGCTGGCTTTTATTCCGCTGCAACAGGAGCATTTTGACCTGGCCATGCGCCGGCGCCATTACTTTGAGCCGGCCGTGCAGCGCCTGCTGGCGTTTGCCGGTAGCGAACGCTTCATCCAGCGTGCCGAGGCGTTGGGTGGTTACGACATCAGTGAGCTGGGGAAAGTCGTCTACAACGCGTGAATAGCACCAATAACAACGAACAGGCGGATTAATCATGCCTTCAGTACGAAACAGCCTGATGAGGGATGCCGGTGGAGCGCTGGGTGATATTGGCACCCTGATTCCACTGGGTCTGGGGGCTATCGGGTTGGCGGGGCTGACCCCGATACCGGTCTTGCTGGGGTTCGCCATATTTTACATCGCAACGGGGCTGTACTATCGACTGCCGATACCCGTACAGCCCATGAAAGCGGTTGCTGCGTTGTTGCTGACCAGCGAGGTGACTTCCCAGAGCCTGGTCGCCAGTGGCGTGCTGATCGGGGCGATACTGTTGGTACTGGGCTGCACCGGCTGGATTAACGGGGCAGCCCGTCTTATTCCAAGATCCGTGCTAAGCGGCCTGCAGTTGGGATTGGGGTTGATGCTGGCCAGCATGAGTATGGGTTTGATGGCCACTTCCGTGCCCCTGGGCGTGATCACGCTGGTGGTGCTGGGCATTACCCTGATGATGCTGCCGAATTGGCCAGCGGCACTGATAGGACTGGGTGTGGCTGTAGCACTCGGTACAGTGCTGGGGGCACCCGGGCTCACGCTCCCTGCGGGAAATCCGGTTGTGCTGTCATTGCCTGAATTACCGGGCATCAACGACTGGCAACAATCCATTTCCATGCTGGTGTTACCCCAGTTGGCCCTCACGCTGACCAACGCCATCGTACTGACTGCCCTGGTGGTCGAGGATTACTTTGGCGAGCAATCCCGTCGCGCTACCCCGGCCCGGCTGTCAGTCAGCACCGGCCTGGCCAATCTCTTTATGGTGCCGTTCGGTGCAATGCCCATGTGCCATGGCGCGGGTGGTGTGGCGGCGCACTATCGCTTTGGCGCACGGACCGGCCTGGCTCCCGTTTTGCTGGGTACGGCTCTACTGATGGTCGCTTTCATACCGGGCGGCCTGTCAGTCATCGCGGCAATTCCAATGGCGGGTCTCGGGGCCCTGTTGTTCGTGGCGGCGGTTGAGCTTGCCTTGTCCAGGCGTCTCTGGACAGCCAGGCCTTCCTGCTGGCCTGTCATCGCCATAACCGCACTGGTGACCGTCTGGGCTGATCCGTTTTTCGGGCTTCTGGCCGGGGTGGCTTCGGATACGGTTCGGGCGGCGTGGGTGCGGGGGCAGGAGGTTGCCTAGAGCCGGACTGATCGCACTTCTCATCTCTATCTCTATTTTATGACCCAATATAGGTGCAATTTGAGATTTCAGGGCATTTGTGTGAATATATTGGTGCATTTCATGTTTGTCAGATAACTTGGTGAGTTCGATGGCCTCCAGAGAGAAAGAGCTTGGTCAACAATTAGCAGAGCGGAGAAGAGCTCTCGGTTTCAAAACTCAGCAATCTCTGGCGGAGGCAACGGGCGTGCTCAGAAAACGCATCAGTGAGATGGAGACCGGGCGGTATACCGGCAGAATCACAGATCTTTATCGTGTTCTGGCTGTACTGGGTCTCGAAATGGATTTCAGGGTGACCACCCGGCCAACTCTCGATGATCTCGACTCGTTATTTCCGGCTGAGGATGATTAATGTCGGGCAAGATAAACACTCTGCGCGTGATCGCGGGAGAAGCGGAAGCCGGTAAGCTGACAAAAGGTGCCCAGTTCAGCTTCCAATACACCAAATCCGCTTTGGCCACCGATGCGGTTTCTTTGGTGATGCCCGTTAATGAGAAGGTGATTTCCAGAAACGCGCTCCATCCGGTGTTTGAAATGAACCTTCCCGAAGGCTATCTGCGACAGCGCATAGTTGAGCAATTTCGCAAGCATGCGAAAGTCGATGAAATGTTCTTTCTTGCGTTGCAAGGTTCGGCATCCATCGGCCGCCTGGGCTTTGAGTCGGAAGATATGGAACGGGGCTCAGTTGAAGGGCTCAACCTGACGGAACTTGTTTCGACAAACGATCCGGGGCTGTTTGAAAAGCTGGTCGACAGGTACATCGGCCAGACGACTATTGCTGGCGTGCAGCCCAAGGTACTGGTTCCGGAAAATATTGAACCAAAATCCGCTATTTATCTCCCCGAACTAATCGTGAAAACCAGTGGCCCGGAATTCCCCGACCTGGCAATAAACGAATACGTTTGTATGTCAGTCGCTGAAAAATCCGGCCTTGCTGTCCCGGAATTTCACCTGTCTGACGACCGACGTTTATTCATCATGCGACGGTTTGATATTGCAGACGATGGGCGTCGACTGGGTATGGAAGACTTGTGTGTGTTAATGGGCATCCCTGCTGATAGTAAATACGATCGGAGCTATGAGCAGGTGGCCAAAGCAATAAAGATCTTTTCGAAAGACCCCAATACGGACCTGGAGTCGTTCTTCCGCTCCTTGTGCGTCTCCGTGCTGGTTGGAAATGGCGACGCGCACCTGAAGAACTTCGCCATGTTGTATGACGATCCCAGTACCGGTAAGGGGTGGCTGTCGCCGACGTACGACATTGTGAACACCACGGTTTATCAGGAGGGCGATACCCTTGCCCTGAAGCTTGCAAGAACGAAGGACTTTCCGAATCGGACAACAATGGTCAGGTTTGGTCGGGAGAACTGCAATCTAACGGATAAGATGGCTCAAGGCATTATTGATCAGTGCACTGAGGCTGTTTTATGGGGTATCCGGCATTTTACCGAATTCGCCGAAACCGTGGAATTCGAGGGGCGAACGCTTGTGGCGGAACTGGAACACGGTGTTTGCCGGCTGACGACACCCGAAAAGAAGCAAAAGTTCTGGAAGGGTGAAGTGCGTAAGCCCAAACGGGTGAGGTGAGCATCGGTGTTGAAGATGGCTCCAGTAGTCATTGACTCCTCGTTTGTTAGTACAGCTCACCCTCAATTGCGGACAAGCCTCACATGCGGCTCGGGCTTGCCGCGAGCGATGTCGTTAACATAGCCGCTACCAAAACCCACGACCCACGCATGGCGTACCGGAGCGTTTTCGAGCTTGTCGGCGGCCGTGCGATCAGGAGAGTAACGAGAAAGAATAAGCGCATGATAAGTTTTCCTTGTTTTTGTTCATGTCCAGACGCAGAAAATGTCGATTAAAGTCCTTACGGGTAAGTTCGGTTTGGCACCGTCCAGGACGCGATATCACATTAGCGCGCACGGCTGTTCAGGGCACCGTCAAAGAACGATGCCAGTTCCTCGACCGCTCCCAGTGGAAGCA
>CAZFPG010000225.1:0-5875 GCA_964521055.1 uncultured Marinobacter sp. | reverse complement strand
ACCTGTTACGGTGACTGAAAAAAGGATTCTTACCTTTTATGCCGGGCGCTGCAATTTCCTGATATGACATATCGTCACGTTCATGCCTGGTATAGAGTACATGCAGTCCCGGAACTGACATGGAGTACCCGCCTTGACCGCACAACAACGTCCTCATCTGATCCATACATTCACCGACGACGCCCTCGGACACCGGGATGCCACCGCACTGGCGGCCCTGATTCGCAGTGGCGAGATCTCGACGGACGAAGTCCTGCAGGCAGCCCTGGCCAGGGCCCGGAAGGCCGAACCCCACATTCATGGCCTGGTCACTCCCGTTCCAGACAGCAGCGGCCTGATAACTGCTCAGGAAACACCCCCGTCACAAGCTGGCCCCGGCGTTTTTGCCGGTGTGCCCACGGTGGTTAAAGACAACACGGATGTAAAAAGGTTTCCCACAACCCACGGCACCGCTGCCATTGCCCCAGGGCCGGCGGATAGAACCAGCCCTTTCGCACGCCAGCTATTGGCTCAGGGGCTGGTCTGTTTTGGCAAAAGTACCCTGCCGGAGTTCGGGTTCAACGCCACCACGGAACCCGCTCACGGCAGGCCTACCCGCAACCCCTGGAACCTGGAATATTCCACCGGCGCTTCCTCCGGAGGCTCAGCAGCGCTGGTTGCGGCGGGTGTTGTTCCCATTGCACATGCCAACGATGGGGGTGGTTCCATCCGTATTCCCGCAGCCTGTTGCGGGCTGGTAGGCCTGAAGCCCACCCGGGGCCGCGTGATCGATAATGACGCCGCAAAATCGCTTCCCATCAATATCGTCAGCGATGGCGTGGTTACCCGCAGCGTCAGGGACACGGCAAACTTTTACTACGGGGCAGAACAGTACTTCCGCAACCCGAAACTGCCCCCCATTGGTAAAGTGGAAGGGCCATCGGCACGTGCGTTGAGAATTGGCCTGGTCATGGATTCCATTAACGGCCACCCGACGGACGCGACTACCCGGGAGGCGGTTGAAACCACCGCGCGAGCCCTGGAAAAACTGGGCCACCGGATAGAGCCCATGGACGTTCCCGTTGCCTCAACCTTTCCGGATGACTTTGCACTCTACTGGGGAATGCTGGCCTTCGGTGTTCGCTCCAACGGCAAGCGACTGATCCACCCGGGCTTCGATAAAACACGGCTGGATGGATTGACCCTGGGACTGGACAAGGCCTTCAGAAGGCAATTCTACAAACTGCCGGCCACACTCTGGCGCCTGCACCGTTGCTATCATGACTACTCCAAGGCGATGGCTGGGTACGACGCCGTGCTCACACCGGTACTGGGCCACACCACATCGGAAATTGGCTACCTGAGCCCCACCGTGGCGTTCGATACCCTCTTTGACCGCCTGACCCGCTACGTAAGCTTTACCCCGTTGGCCAACGCTGCCGGCGCGCCCGCCATTTCGCTGCCGGCCATCCTCAGTGAGCATAACCTGCCGGTTTCCGTCCAACTGATGGGGCGGCACGGTGGGGAGCGGACGCTACTGGAGCTGGCCTTTGCGCTGGAAGACGCCATGGACTGGCCGGAAATAGCACACCATAACCTTCAGGTGACGACCGGTTCCACGCCCTGAACAGACGGGGGCTCGCTGACAACGACCCGGTTACGCCCTTGCTCCTTGGCCTGGTAGAGCGCCCCATCCGCCCGGCAGAAAATCGCCTTGGTTGAATCGGCCTCCTGAGGGCAGACAGCGCATACCCCAATGCTCACCGTCAGGTGCAGCACCTCGTCCGATATCCGGAATCCGGCGCCTTCAATCTTCTGGCGAATCTTTTCAGCAACCCGCAGCGCACCCTCTTCCGGTGTATCCGGCAAAAGCACCACAAATTCCTCGCCGCCATATCTGGCAGCCAGGTCCTGCGGGCGGGTCACGTACTGGCGGATGCAGTTGGCGACCATCTGCAGGCAATCGTCGCCGACCAGGTGACCATAGGTGTCGTTGAATTTCTTGAAATGGTCGATATCCAGCAGCAACAGCGAAAGCGGCTGGCCAAACCGGTAGGCCTTCACTACGGCGGAGCTGAAAGCGCGGTCAAAATAGCCCCGGTTCTTGAGGCCGGTAAGCGCGTCGGTAGAACTGAGCTCCCGCAACTGGCCATTGAGGGCTTCAAGATCACGGGTACGTTCCTGAACGCGCTGTTCCAGCAGTGCGTTGGCCTCCTGCTGGATTCGAAGGGACTCCTCCTGCGCCATTCGTGCTTTTCGTTCTTCCCGCAGCAACCGCTGCTGGGCCTCAAAGGCCCGTTTTTTCTCCTTGTTGAGTCGGTCTGCCAGGGCAACCGACAGCAGGATAACACCGATGGCGGAGCCCACCTGGGTGGCGTTCTCGGTCAGCAGATTACGGGGGAGCATGGTGAACTTACTGAGAGCGAGGACAATGCCGCCAAACAGCATGAAAACCCAGGCAAGGGCGTAGTATCGCGCGGCCGGATCTTTTTTTATCCAGCGCACAATACTCAATACCAGCATCCCCGTGCACCCCAGGAACGCCACCAGGATGGTGGGCAGAATCATCAGCCGATACGGAACCAGGGTGCCGACCAATGCCATCAGCCCCGCAACAATCATCAATCCTACTGTCAGCCGGTTCATTAGTGGGTGATTGCTGCGGGATACATTGATAAAACGAATGCTGAAGGCGCCCCCAAAGAGCACCACAAGATTGAGAAATACAACAATCGCCTGATCGTTCCACCGGGTTGCCTCGGGCCACAGGTACTGGAAACTGACCCCGTGCAGACTCGCCAGGAACAGCGGCATGGCCAAGATATAGCCCACGTAGTAGAGAAAGCTGCGCTCACCGACTGCCATGTAAACAAACAGGTTGTAGAGAATCATTACCAGCACGATGCCGTAGTAGATACCTTCGAACAGGCTGCGGGCCTGGTCGGACACGTAATAGGCATCCTGCTCCCAGAGGGTCAGGGGCACCTGCATGGAACTGCTGGTATCTACCCGAAGGTAAACGGATATGTCGCCGCTGGCCGGCAAGGCAAGCGGGACAAGAAAGTTGCGGTGGTGAACCGGTCGGTCGTAGAACGGTCTGTTGTCACCCAGTACGTGCTGCTCTGCCACCTCTCCGTCACGGACCAGGTAAACCTCAATGTGATCAAGTACCGGGTAACCTATCTCCAGAAACAGAGGTTCGGAGGCTTCGCCCTGATTTCCGATACGAACCCGAAACCAGTAAACCTCGTCGCCGTAACCCAGGCTGATACTGCCCTTCCGGTTGCGCTGCCACTGGTCTTCGGGAAGGCTCCGCGCCTCCTCCAGGGTTGTTCGCCCGGCAGGTTCTGCCCAGTAATCCACGAACCGGGACAATTCCATGCGACGGGAATCATTATCCCAGGCCACCGGCTGGGCCGCAGCCAGTACAGGCAAAGCAGTAACCAGAATCAACAGTAGCTGCGCGATAGCTTTGTTCAAGGGCCGCCCCAGAGTATAGGTTTACTGAATCAGATCCAGTCAGCCCAGTATGAACCAGAAACGGGAACATCGTCGTATATGCAGAAAAATGGCGCAATCAGACAACAAATCTTCACAGATGACTGCTTCCGATCACCATTATCACCGGTCGTTGGACAGGGTCGAAAGCCAGTGTCACTATATAGTTCAGGAGACAGGGACGCGGCCACGCCGCTCACAGCTGATAGCCAGAGCCTATGCAGGATACGGACACCTTTGTGAACTTTCACAAGGCACTGATGGAACTGAGTCATAGCCCGGAGTTCATCAACACAGAGCGCAGGAGAAAGCTCGCCGCGCTGACGAACCTGTGTGCGAAACTGCTGGACGTTGAGCGGGTCAGTGTCTGGCAGTTTCCGGAACAACGTGACCGGATTGAATCGGAATGGCTGCACACACCAGAGGGGGCGAACGGGCAAGCAAACAGCCTCTACCAATCGGCGAACCCGGATTATTTCAAGGCGCTGGAAAGCGAGCGCGTCATTTCCGTCTGCGATGCCCAGGAAGATTCCCGAACCCGCGCGTTCACTCCCGGTTACCTGGCGCCCAAGGGCATACACTCCATGCTGGATGCACCGGTTTTCGACGGCGCCCGACTCAGCGGTGTGGTATGTCTTGAATCCACAACCCGTCGCAAATGGACCCTGCCGGAAATATCGTTTGTTATCGCCATCGCCGACACCGTCAGCCTGCTGAATACCCATGAGGCCTGGCTGGATTCCAAGCAGGCGCTGGAATATGCCACCCGCTACGACTCGCTGACGGGATTGTTGAACATCAAATCCCTGCGGGACCGCATCGGTTATCTGGTCAACAAGGTTGAACGGCGGGGGCTTGGCAGCCTGGCGCTGATATGGGTGGATGTAGACCGGCTTAAGTCCATTAATGACGGGCTGGGTGCGCAGATAGGGGACAACGTCATTGACGAAATCGGACAGCGGCTGAAGCAGATCAACGTCCCGGGCAAGGACCTTCTCGCCCGGATTGGCGGCGACGAGTACGCGCTTGTCATCCGCAATCACACCCTTCCGGAAACGCTGGTACAGACCGCCACTCGAATCCGCCAGGAAATCAACAAACCCATCCGTTTGAACGGGCATTCGATCGCCGTGGGGGCCAGCCTGGGCATATGCCACCTTCCCGGCGACTGTGAGACAACCGAGGATCTGCTCCGCGGTGCGGAAGCGGCCATGTATAACGCCAAACACACAGGCCGGAACCGCGCCTGCTTCTTTGATTCCAGTATTCAGATAAGTGCGCGTTCGCGCTTTGAAATGGAGAACGAGCTGCGCGCTGCGATAGCGCACCAGAACCTTGACATTTTCTACCAGCCCATTACCGATGCTACCGGAGCCAACGTGGAATCCGTCGAAGCCCTGGTTCGCTGGCGGCATCCGGAACGGGGCTGGCTGCCTCCCATTGAGTTCCTGGACATCGCCAGGGGTGCTGGGCTGATGTATGCCCTGGGGGAGTGCGTATTGCGCCGTGTGTGCGAACACTGGCAATGGGCCCGGAAAAACCGGATTGCAATGCCGGAAGTGTCGATAAACCTGGCCCCCGAGCAGGTGCTGGTCTCAGAGTTTCCCCGCCTGACAAGGGCAGTTTGTGCCGAGCATGCCATTCCCGTCAACGCCCTGCATTTTGAGGTTACCGAGGATGCCATCCAGGGCGATGTAAGCGCCCTTACCAGCATTCTTGAGGAACTGGTTGCCGACGGCGCGCAACTGTCCATTGACGACTTCGGTACCGGCTACTCGTCCCTGTCACGGCTCAAGGGCCTGCCGTTTTCACGCATCAAGATTGACCGGTCCTTCATCAACAATATCCCTGAAGACGAAAATGATTGCGCCATCATCCTTTCCATTCTCGGGCTTGCAAGAGGCCTGGGGCTATCGGTCGTGGCCGAAGGTGTGGAAACCGAGGCGCACGAAAACTGGCTTCGTGAGCAGGGTTGCGACTACCTCCAGGGTTATCGGTACAGCAAACCCCTGCCCTTTGATCAACTGGTCGAACGTTTCTTCGTCAGGGAGTAGAAAAACGCTTTCTGTTTCCGCCCCGTCTTGTCCCCCAGCACCAGCAGCGCAGGGGTAAGCAGCAGAGTCAGTACAGTGGCAAATGCCAGCCCCCCGGCAATAGCGCTGGACAGCTGGGTCCACCACTGGGTTGAGGGTGCACCAAGACCCAGGGACGGTGTTATCAGGTCCACATTCACCCCCAGGACCATGGGCATCAACCCCAGGATGGTGGTAATAGCGGTTAGCAGTACCGGCCGAAGACGCAGGCACCCGGTTTCCAGTGCCGCCTCGAAAGCGTCCATACCGCCTTTACGCATCTGGTTATAGGTGTCGATCAGAATGATGTTGTTATTCACCACGAT
>CAZFPG010000224.1:0-5888 GCA_964521055.1 uncultured Marinobacter sp. | reverse complement strand
GGTAGGCGTTTATGGGCTAATGCTGACAAATATTAAGCCTGCCGTGCGAGAGCACTGGCGTAACGGGTCGGGAGCTTACGATGAAAATAATGATTGCCTACGACGGTTCAAGAAATGCCAGGCTGGCCCTGGCACAAACCATCACCATGTTCCGGGACCTGAAACCCCGGATTGCCCTGGTGGCCGTGGCGGAAAACCCCCGCGACATCACCTCGGGAAATGAAGATTTCTTCCAGCAGGAAGTGGATGAGCTCAAGCAGCACCTGGCAGAAGCCATGGAGGTCTGCGAGAACGAGCAGATCGCTGCAGAAACCATGCTGCTGGAAGGCGATGCCCGCAAGATGCTGCTGTTTGCAGCCGAGAAGCAGATCCGCCCCGACATGCTGGTAATAGCACGCCACAGCCACGAGCCGGACGGCGGCTTTATTGCCCGCTCCCTGACCTATTTCGTGGATGAGCTGGATTACATGACCTTTGGCAGCGTGAGCTCTTTTCTCGCGCGCCGGGTGCAGTGCCCGCTGCTCATTCTCCCCAGCCTTTAATAACCCTTGAATAGCCCCGGAGGTTGAAATGAAAGTCGCAGACGTATTCCGCGTCTGCAATCCGGAGATCAGGGCCCTGCACCTGACCTGGATTGCCTTCTTTATTACCTTCTATGTGTGGTTCAACATGGCGCCGCTGGCGTCCAGCATGCTGAAAAGCGTGGACTGGCTGACGAAGGATGACATCCGCCTGTTTGCCATCTGCAACGTGGCGCTGACCATTCCCGCCCGTATTATTGTGGGCATGGCGCTGGACCGCTTTGGCCCGCGCCGTGTGTTCTCGGTACTGATGGTGCTCATGGCCATCCCCGCACTGGTGTTTGCTTTTGGTACCACCATGATGCAGCTGCTGGTCAGCCGTCTGGTTCTGAGTTCCATCGGTGCCAGTTTCGTGGTTGGTATCCACATGACCGCGATGTGGTTCAAGCCCAGGGATATCGGTTTTGCCGAGGGCTTCTATGCCGGCTGGGGCAATTTCGGCTCCGCCGCTGCCGCTATCTCCCTGCCTACCATTGCCCTGCATATGTACGGCGGTGAAGACGGCTGGCGCTGGGCCATCGCCCAGAGCGCGATCTTCATGGCGGCTTACGGTGTTTACTACTGGTTTGCCATTACCGACGGCCCTGTGGGCACTGTTCACCGCAAGCCCCGCAAGGCCATTGCCCTGGAAGTCAGCACCTGGGGTGACATGATCAAGCTCATCCTGTGGACCATCCCGCTAGTCGGGGTGCTGGGTATCCTGGTGTGGCGTATTGAAAGCATGGGATACATTGGCCGGACCGGTGCGCTTATCTGTTACGCCATCATTGCTGTGATTGTGATCTACCAGATCATCCAGATTCTTCGGGTCAACATTCCTATCCTCAGAAAAGGCGTGCCAGAGGACGACAAATACCCGTTCAACAGCGTGGCGGCGCTGAACAGCACCTACTTCGCCAACTTTGGTGCGGAACTGGCCGTGGTTTCCATGCTGCCCATGTTCTTTGAAGAAACCTGGAGCCTGAATGCTGCCGCCGCAGGCATGATTGCCGCCTCCTTTGCCTTCGTGAACCTGATGGCGCGCCCAATGGGTGGCCTGGTCTCCGACCGCATGGGTAACCGTCGTTTTGTCATGCTCGCCTACATGTTCGGCATCTCCATCGGCTTCGCCCTGATGGGGCTGATGAACTCCAACTGGCCGCTGATCATTGCCGTTGCCATCACTGTGTTCACCTCTTTCTTTGTGCAGGGCGCCGAAGGCGCCACCTTTGGCATCATCCCGTCCATCAAACGCCGTCTCACCGGCCAGATTTCCGGCATGGCCGGTGCCTACGGTAACGTTGGTGCAGTGGTGTACCTCACCATTTTCACCTTCGTTACGCCGACACAGTTCTTCTATATCATCGCAGCGGGTGCATTTATCAGCTGGGTGTTGTGCCTGATGTGGCTGAAAGAGCCGGAGTCCGGCTTCGCGGAGGAGTACCAGGTGTCTTCTGTTGACCTTCAGATTGAAGAGGAGGAACGCCAGAGGCAGGCTGCTGCGGCTGCCGGTTGATCACCAGCAGATACCCTTGGCTGCCGATGTTGTAGCAAAGGCTCCGCTTACCCGAATCAGAGGGTGAGCGGAGCCGGGTTGCAAACTGCCGACATTGATTGGCTGTTCTATCAGCTACACTCGGGCGGGAGCAGCTTGGCTTTCACATTCTGCCCGTAGCAGACCCAACTGATCTCACCTTCGACAACCTCTCCACTGGCATCAGTCCCTACCTCGACACCAAAGGAACCAGGCAAATCGCAGCCTTGATATCGGCTTCGGATTGGCAGCAGGCAACCCCGTATCGGTCACACGTGTATTCTTCCGCACGACGCAATGCCGGGCCTACAATGGGTAAGAGTGACCAGGCGCTCATACAGGTCGGGATACTGATCCTGACTGATCCGGACGCCAGATCCATCCTATTCCCTCAATGAAATGACTACAGGGTGACAGAGCCACATCCAGGCTCCACGAATGCACGACTGGACGAAAGCACGGGGCAGCGAACACAGGATGTCCAGGGCGCCGGGGTCATTGAGGTGCTTCCATGCAGTAGGTTTCGGAAGTATAAGAACAGAGTAGGAGCGAGTCTATCGAGATGTCTTGAACCTTGAGCTGGGTCCCATTAGTTGGAAAGCATAAAAAAGCCGGCCTCCCAAAGGAAACCGGCCTGAACCGTGATTGTTTTCGCCGCCTGCTATGGGTTCTTGATGTACGCATTCTTGCGCAGGTAGAACCACCAGTTCACCACCAGGCACACCGCGTAAAACACCGCAAACCCGTACATGGCGACTTCCGGTGTACCGGCCTGGATTTCCTGGCCCATCACGCGGGGTGCGATGAAGGCCCCGTAGGCGGCAACGGCGGAGGTCCAGCCGAGCACCGGGCCTTTCTGTTGTTGGTCAAAGATGACGCCAATGCTGCGGAAGGTGGAGCCATTGCCAATGCCACTGGCGGCAAACAGGACGATGAACAGAATCAGGAATATCGGGAAGTAGGCATTTGGATCCGTTGCGTTGTAAGCCAGCATCATCACGTAGCCGGTTGCAACCGACGCCACCACCATGACCACTGAGATGATCTGGGTAACGATAGAGCCGCCCATTTTGTCGGAGATCCAGCCACCCACGGGGCGGATCAGCGCACCAACGAACGGGCCCATCCAGGCGTAAGTGAGGGCGCTGGGTGCGTCAGGATTGCTGACACGGGTTACGGTGCCGTCTGCCGCCACTTCCATCATATTGCCGAAAATGACGCTGATCGACAGCGGAAGAGCCGCAGAGAAGCCGATGAAGGAGCCAAAGGTAAGGATATACAGTACCGTCATGGACCAGGTGTGCTTGTTGCTGAAGATGGCAAACTGTTTCTGGATGTTGGGCTTGATGTCGCCCGGAATCAGTCGCAGAAGTACCAGCGTGAGGACGATGGTCAGCGGCAATGCCAGCCACATGTTCAGGATATCCAGGGCCCAGACACCAGCCACGGATGTCACCAGGCCTACGCCGTAAAGGCCAAGAATCTTGCCGAAAGCGGAAGCCGGGTTACCGGGATTGGGAGTGACCACCTTGAGGTTGTTCATACCAAACCAGCCAGCGAAGGCCAGGGGGATCAGGAAAACCAGCCAGATGAAACCTGCGTTCTGAATCCAGGTCTCGGTGCCCGCTTCGATACGCCCGATCAGGGTGCCGCTTGAACTTTGCAGCTCCATCGGCCCACCAGCCAGGGCGCCGAAAATTCCCACGGTCATTACCAGCGGAATCAGGATCTGCATGGTGGTGACACCAAAGTTACCCAGCCCGGCGTTCATGCCCAGGCCATAACCCTGCTTGCTCTTGGGGTAGAAAGAGCTGATGTTGCTCATGGAGCAGGCAAAGTTGCCGCCACCAATACCAGACAGCAAGGCCAGTGCCTGGAAGACAATGAACGGCGTTTCCGGGTTCATGAGTGCAATGCCGGTTCCCAGTGCAGGGATCATCAGCAGCGCGGTGGTCAGGAATACGGTATTACGGCCACCGGCAATCTTGATCATGAATGATGCCGGGATCCGCAAGGTGGCGCCGGAAAGCCCGGCAATGGCGCTCAGGGTGAACAATTGTTCAATCGTGAACGGAAAACCGAGGTTCTGCATCTGGGTGGTGATCATTCCCCACATCAGCCAGATGGCGAAGCCCATCAGCAGGCTGGGAATGGAGATCCACAGGTTTCGGGAGGCAATGCGCTTGCCTTCCCTTTCCCAGAATTCTTCGTTCTCGACATCCCAGTGTTCGATGTCGGCGTTGGTTCTAGCCATGATAACTGCTCCTTTGGTTGCTGACCCAAGGCCACGGCAATGATGGCTTGTGGGCTATGGCAGCCATTCTGCAAAGGGAGGGCAGGGAGTGAGGGTGACAAATATCAAGGGCAGCAAAGCCAGACTCATCCCATTTTTGCCGACTGTTCAGGCGCCACTGAAGTGCCATTTATTATTCAATTAAAACAGCAGGTTGCAGGAGTTGTATATCTAATGGAGTAGTCGGCCCGGTTCCTGGCGCAGTAGAGGTAGCCAATCATATCCGGCGCAACGGTCTTGTCTTTGTCTGGGCCATTAGCCTGTTATCGCTAGCATTGGAGAGACTTGTCCGAGGTCATGGACGGTCGTTGACCGTACAGGTTGGCCCGGCTATGACTGAAGTACAGGAACTGATGAAAGAGGTGCGCCATGACTATCTCCAGGTTGTTTCATCTGCCATTCTCGGGTAACGGTGTGTGGCAGGAGCTGAAACAGCGGAATTTCTCGATCCCTTTCCTGGCGTGGGTGGTGGTTGTGCCCCTGTCATTTCTGCCGCCTGTGATGCTGTATTACGCAGGCACCCATTACGGTGATGCCTTTCTGGCGGGGTTTGCCGACAAGGAATGGAGATTCATAACGACCATTCTGTTCCTGGCGGAATTACTGACCTTTTTCGTCATGGGCTGGCTCATCCGTGCCGTGCTTGACGGATACAGGATGGAAATCAGTTACCAGGATTCCTACCTGTTGGCCACAATTGCACCCATACCCTTGTGGTTGTCGTCCCTTGCGCTGCTGGTGCCGTCATTGGCGGTGAGTGTTGTGGCCGTCGCGGTGGGCTTGTTTCTGTCCTGTGCCTTGATCTACCAGGGCGTCCGGTCCCTGTGCCATCGTACTGACAACGATGTGGTTGTCATGTCCGCAACCTATACGGTAATGGCGGCATCGCTGCTGGCCTGGGGCCTCCTGATGGCTACGGTATGGGCGTACTGATCAGGCCGCGTAGGGAAGTACCCCGTAGTAGACAGCACTGAAATGCAGGGCGCTGCCGCCAATTACAAACAGGTGCCACACCGCGTGCATATAGGGAATACGGTCAGCCAGGTAAAAAATGACGCCAGCGGTGTAAACCACGCCGCCGGCAATGGTCAGGTACAGTGCGGTTTCGCTCAGGCTGGCCGCCAGGTCCGCCGAGGCGAAAGTGATCAGCCACCCCATGGCGATGTAGATGCCCACCCGGGCGAGTTTGAAGCGGTTCTTGAAAATGACCTTGAGCACCACGCCGGTGGCTGCGAGGGACCAGATGATGGCAAACAGCGTCCAGCCGGTGGTGCCGCGCATGTTGACCAGCAGAAAAGGGGTATAGGTACCGGCGATAAGCAGGAATATCGCGCAATGGTCCAGGGTTTTGAAGAGCGCCCGTAGCCGGGGATGCCGTGCGCCATGGTAAAGGGCGGATGCCAGGTAGAGCAGGACCAGCGATGCGCCGAAAATACTGAAGCTGACGACCTTACAGGCGTCGCCCAGGTGGCTGGCGGCAACTATCAGGGCGATGGTTCCA
>CAZFPG010000223.1:0-5897 GCA_964521055.1 uncultured Marinobacter sp. | reverse complement strand
CGGCATCATCGTGGTCGTCTCCGACTTCTACGACGAGCCGCCTGTATTGGAGGTGCCAAATGACGGATACAGGAAACCGGTCTTGCGACGGTCATCAATGGGGAAACTGGCGTAAGGCCAGTAGAACACCGGCACATCGCTGATCTCCAGGCGTACATGTTTTGCGGTACCGACCCCCTCGCCCTGGTCCAGATGAATGTCGGATGCCACAATCGCCCAGTCGTTGCTGTCAGGGGCGCAGGTGGTCAACGAGCCCTGGCGTATCTGCACCTGGTCTTCGGCGGTGCGGGACAGCTGTGCGGCAGAGCCCCGCATCTCCGGGCCGTGCAGAAGAAAAGTCGCGGTATTGATATCCACCAGGCCGCTGTTCACGTCGTAGTCCGCCCGCTCCCCGGTCAGCAGGAACCCTTCACCACGACTGGTCAGCGGCCCCTCAATAGCAACAGCTCCCGCCGCCTGGTCGTAACGCGCCTCCGATCCCGTTACCCTGAAACCCGCCTGTTGCAGGCGAACATCTCCGCGAAGATGAAGCTCGTTGTCGATCTCGTACCAGGCATTGAGACCACTGGCCCGCAGGGGAGCCTCCCTGCCATCAGGCCCTGACTCTCCATTCTCCTCTACCGGCACAACCGAAGGCAGGTAGCCACCCTCGCAGAAAGCGGGCAGGGAGCGACGAGTCTCATCAGGCAATTCCGACCTGGGCCGCCAGTCGATCTCGGCCGCCGACGGCGATGCCTGGGCCAACACAGCCGGCGCCATCACCGATGCAAAACCACCCGCAACGAGCGCAGTCAAACACCCTGAGCATTGACGCAGCCGGTGCGCCGGTGTTCGCAGCTTCCTTGGGAGGGCTGGCACGATGAGAAGGTTCCTGTCCTGAATGGATTTCTGGCCTTGTCGGAGACAATCCAACAGCGGCCTAGTTTACACGCCGCCCTCTGGCTTGTTAACGGAAACTGGTGTCCCGCCTGGCCATTACTGCAAAACCGTTTTACCGCCTATATACTGATCTGCTAACTTTCGGCCATGAACCGGAAGGTTCCGACACCAATAACTTCTGAGCCAGGAAACCACTCAATCCATGGATACCCGCCTGAAAATGCTCACTCAGTGGGTCAGAAACCTTCCCGGTTTCGACCAGGCAACGCCCCGACCGGTATCCGGGGATGCGAGCTTCCGGCGGTATTTCCGGGTCAGCGGCAACCCCCATGGCACGGGGGCACAACACTACATCGTGATGGACGCTCCTCCCGAACACGAAGACTGCAAGCCCTTTGTAGCCATTGCCCATCACTGGCGCAGTCTGGATATTGCCGTTCCGGACGTGGTTCATGAGGACCTGACCCATGGATTCCTGTTGCTGGAGGATTTTGGGGACCAATTGATGCTCAACGCGTTCGATACCAGCAATGCTGACCGGCTCTACGGGGCTGCGATGGAAGAGCTGGTCCGCATCCAGAAAGCTGGCGACACACCCGATTACCCGCTTCCAGCCTACGATATTGCCCTGCTGGATCGTGAAATGGCACTGTTCCCGGACTGGCTACTCGACAAAAAGCTGGAACTGACACTTGGCAACAGTGAACGTGCACTGCTGGATACCACCTTCGCTTTCCTGCGGGAAAGCGCCCTGGCCCAACCGGAGGTGGCGGTACACCGCGATTACCACTCCCGCAATCTGCTGGTTCGCCCCGACACCGACAGGCCTGGCGTGATCGACTTCCAGGATGCCGTGCGCGGCCCGGTCACCTATGACCTGGTATCCCTACTGAAAGACTGTTACATCCGCTGGCCGGAGGAACGAATCAGCCAATGGACAGAACAGTTCCGGTTACTTGGCGTGGATGCCGGCCTGCACAAGGCAGACCGGGAAACCTTCCGCCAGTGGCTGGAGCTCATGGGCATGCAACGTCACCTTAAAGCAGCAGGCATTTTCGCCAGGCTGGCCATCCGCGATGGCAAAACCGGTTTCCTGAAGGATATCCCCCGTACCGTTGGCTACCTGGTAGAGGCCAGCAGCAGGCAGGCGGCCTTGCGCCACTTCCACGAGTGGCTGACCGACACAGTTGTGCCCGCCATAGAAGAACAGATCGGCCCAGTGGAGATTTCCGGCCAGTGAAAGCCATGATCCTCGCGGCCGGCAAGGGCGAGCGCATGCGGCCGCTGACACTGACAACCCCCAAGCCGCTCCTCCCTGCCGGTGACAAACCGCTGATCGTGCATCATCTGGAACGGCTCGAAACAGCCGGTTTCCGGCAACTGGTTATCAACCACGCCTGGCTGGGCAGACAGATTGAAGAAGAGCTGGGCAACGGCAATGCTTTCGGGCTCGCTATCGAGTACTCACGGGAGAGCGAGCCACTGGAAACCGCAGGTGGCATCATCCAGGCCCTGCCCCTGCTGACCAGCGAAGGGGATGAATGGTTTGTGGTGATAAACGGTGACATCTGGTGCGACTTTGATCTGTCGCAACTGACCCCGCCGGACAATGCCGATGCCCTGCTGGTGATGACCGGCAACCCGGAACACCACCCGGCTGGTGACTTCTGCCTGCATCAGGATGGCACCGTCTCGGCGGAAGGGCCGGAAATGCTGACGTTTTCCGGTATCAGCCTGCTCAATCGCCGCCTGTTTGACGGCCTGGCGCCCGGGCGCCGGAAACTTGCCCCGATTCTGCGTGAGGCCATGAGCCACAAACGGATAAGAGGACTGCATCATGCCGGGCAATGGATGGATATCGGCACTCCGGAACGGCTCAGGGAACTGGACAGAATACTCAAGGGAGGCGAGGGCTGAACCATGACCTCCGACACCAGGGACAACAATCTGCCGGCACGCATGGAAGCCGAATTCAGCGAGCTCCTTGCGGAACTGTCCGCCTGCGGCCATCAGGCCAACGAATTGCTGGTCAGAACGCGACTGCCTCGCTGGTGTCGCCGCAGCCTGTTCTTTTTCCTGGGCTACATCGCCAAATCGGAAGGGCGGGTGACCGAGAAAGACGTCGGCTTTGCCGAAGCACTGATGAAAGCCCTGAAACTGTCTCCGCGCCAGCGACGCAAGGCGATTGGCTATTTCAGCCAGGGCAAGTCCGCCGAGCGTATCCCCGGGATGAAGGCCCTCGGTCTTAAACTGACCCACCGGCTCTGGCCCTCTCCCGCCCTCCGTGTCGCCATCTGCTTATGCCATGCAGCACAATTGCAGGGGCGCCCGGAGAAACCGAGACGTTATCGCTGTGAAGACGCCATTGACCAGATAGGGCTGCCAACCCAGGTCAGCGATGACATCCTTGAAAGCTACGCTTGCAAGGTCTGGATTACCGAACCGGAAGCCCAGCCGCGCCCATCCACCTTTGAGCAGGCGTGCCAGCTTCTGGGAGTTACCCGCCGGGATTCACGGGAAACCATCAAGCGGGCCTACCGCAAGAAAGTATCGGAGTGCCATCCGGACAAACTTGCGCAGCAGGATCTCAGCCCTGCCGAACTGGCCCGAGCCAAGGACCGGCTGCTGCGATACCAGCAGGCCTGGGAACTGATCAGTAAACGCCTCTCGGTTTGAATCGACGGGGAAGCTTGCTAAACTCCGGAACTGAACGCGCATTACCAAATAACAGGCCCACGGACCGGTGGCCTGAGTGACCCATTGAAAAGGAGAATTCCCATGGGCAAGAAACTCGTCCTCCTCGGAGATATCGGAACCGACCACAACGGCTTTCCGCCAACGCCGGTGATCACCGGCAGTGCCACTGTCCTGATCGACGGCAAACCCGTTGCGCGCCTTGGCGACCAACTCGCCATGCATTCCAAGCCCAAACATCCCCCACACCTCCGCACTATTGCTGCAGGCAGTCCAACGGTATTGATTGAAGGTAAACCGGCAGCACTGACCGGTGACGCCATCAGTTGCGGCGGCGTGGTTATTGGGTCGTCCAGTGCGGTGGGTGGTTGAGCGCCCGCTAACGGTCTGACGCCAGCCATGCCGAGAGCCGGTTGGCCAGGGCGGGCGCATCCCGGGGTTCCGGCCGCTCCTCCATGGCAACCGGCTGTCGGGTATAGGCCGTAATGTCTGCCCGCCGGAATGCCGCCTCGCGCTCCCTGGGTGACCTGAGTCCCGCTCCTTCCATCACCTCTGGCAGGCGGGCGCTGTGAAGTTCCAGGATCCTGATCTGCCCGGCCTCTGAAAGCCATTCCGTCAGGGCTTCCGAATCACTTTGATCGAACACCGGTGCAATCCAGATCAGGGCGGATACGTCGCCGTCAGCGGTGGTGGCTATCCGCGCCACATGGCCCGCCGCCCGGCCGATACTGGTGACGGCAATCCGGTCATAGCCCCGGGCCACCATATTCCCGATCGCCGCTGACAGGGCTTTCTGAATCCTGGTGCGGTACTGGTCCTCCAGCTCTTCCACGTCGACGCTGTCCATCACATCAATCATGACCGACTCGCCGTTATCAGAACCTTCCCCGGTTTTACCGGGCGGGCCTGCCGACTGCTGCCTGCGGGCCTGCTGAAGCGCATAGGGCGGCGACTCCAGCCCCACCGTCATCACAGCCCACCCCTCTTTCACCAGTGGTCTGCGCAGAGCCCCGGCGAGGCCCGAGGCAGCCGACTGCCCCTCATCCGCAAGAATCACCAGGCCTCCCTTTGCGGGCGTGTCCGCTTCCGGTTCAAAGAGCGCCAGAACCCGGTCTTCCTCTGGTGGCTCCAGCCATACGGCAGCATCCGGCCACTTCGCGGCGATCGCCTCTGAATCCAGCCCCGTCGAGATCATGGCCCGCTTGCGGTCGGTAGCAGGGGCTTTCTCCTCTTCACCTTGCTCCCCATCCTCCTGAGCCTGCGCCGGCGGCGCACCAACCACCAGGACGCTGGCGAGGATGACCAACAATCGGATAACCGGGATCTCAAACCATTCGCTCACAGGCCGTCACTCATTCCGTGCGAAAAATCACCATCAAACTGGTAGACTAGCAGCTTTTGCGGCCCAGCAGCCTTTTGCAGAGGGACCGCTGTACGCGCCATCATCAATACCATTATCAAACCGTTCAAGAGAGCCGTCATGAACCCTTACCAGATTGCCCCGTCCATCCTGTCTGCCGATTTTGCCCGACTGGGCGAGGAAGTCGATAACGTACTGGCCGCCGGTGCCGATATTGTCCACTTTGATGTGATGGACAACCACTATGTCCCCAACCTGACCATCGGCCCCATGGTCTGCGAAGCCCTGCGCAAGCACGGCGTTACCGCGCCCATTGATGTTCACCTGATGGTATCGCCGGTGGACGACCTGATCCGCATGTTTATCGATGCCGGTGCCAGTTACATCACCTTCCACCCGGAAGCATCCAACCACATCGACCGCTCCCTGCAGCTGATTCGCGAGGGCGGCTGCAAGGCCGGCCTGGTGTTCAACCCGGCCACACCGCTGCACTACATTGACCATGTCATGGACAAGCTGGACATGATCCTGCTGATGTCCGTGAACCCGGGCTTCGGCGGCCAGAAGTTCATTCCCGGCACCCTCGACAAGCTGCGGGAAGCCCGCAAGCGCATTGATGCCAGCGGCCGTAATATCCGCCTGGAAATCGATGGCGGCGTGAAAACCGACAACATCCGCGAGATCGCCGAGGCCGGTGCCGACACTTTTGTCGCAGGCTCTGCCATCTTCAACACCGACGACTACAAGACCACCATCGACAGGATGCGTGCGGAACTGGAACTGGCCAAACAGGGCTCGAATCCATGAGCCTGGCTGGACTGTTCAACCAGCGCTGGCCGGGAGTCGCCCTGTTCGACCTGGACGGCACCCTGGTGGACAGTGCACCGGATCTCGCCGCCGCCATTGATTCCATGCTGGAACAACTGGGGCGCCGCAAGGCCGGCATCGACAACGTACGCCAGTG
>CAZFPG010000222.1:0-6043 GCA_964521055.1 uncultured Marinobacter sp. | reverse complement strand
CTTTATAGGCCGAAAGCACGCCTTCGCTGTTCATTTCGAAGGTATTGCGGATCATGGCAAACAGGGATTTTTCCTGCCCCTCGCCATCAATATCCCAGGAAGCGTTAAAAATCTTGTGCCGGCAGTGCTCCGAGTTGGCCTGGGCGAACATCATCAGCTCTACGTCGGTAGGGTCCCGCTCAAGGTCCGAGAAGGACTTCACCAGGTAATCGATCTCGTCTTCCGCCAACGCCAGACCGAGCGACCGGTTGGCGTCCACCAACGCCTGCCGCCCGCCAGATAGCACCGGGATGCGATTGAGCGTGCGGGGCTCATCCGAATGAAACAGCAGTTCCGCCCCACCCATTTCGTGGAACACTTTCTGGGTCATGCGGTCATGAAGCAGGGCTGCAATCTTTTCTCTCTGAGCCAGCCCCAGCTTGCGACTTGCCTTTATATAGTAGGCGATGCCGCGTTCAATCCGCCGCACCTGCCTCAATCCGCAATTGCGGGCAATATCGGTAGCCTTGCTCGACCAGGGAGAGAGGGTACCGGGCCGCGGAACCACCAGGAACAGGACGCCGTCGGGCTCTTCCACAGAAACCCTCGGCCCGTAGGTCAGCAACCGATCGAGTACCGCCTGGTCGGATTCCGACAGCGGCGACTCAAGATCCGTGAAGTGCATGAACTCGGCATACACATGCTCCACCTCAGGGACAATGTCCTGGATGCGTGTGTGCAGCTTGCGGGAGCGAAAGGGCGAAAGCGCAGGAGCGCCGCGAAGTTCAAGCATGATCAAAACCTGTACGCGCGAAACTGGGAGCCGGGGCACGCTTCCTGCTTTCCGGAAGGTCCGGTGACAGGTGAATGCTGGCTATTCGAAAGGCCGCAATGATACTTGAAACAGGGTTCGGGATACAGCGGCAAAAGGTCATAAACGGCCCCGTGCATTTAACATTGTTTTGCATACAAAATGATCACTCCCATTGACCGCCCCCTTCCGACCGGGGATTATTAAGATCCGGACAGGGAGTTCAGAATTTGCAAAAACCAGATCACCAACCACCAGTGCGGTCAATTCTGGCAAGGTACACTTGCCTGCTTGCTATTGCACTCGTCACTGTCGGGTGCTCAAGGCCAAGCACACTCCAGGAAATCCGCTCCGAGGGTGTGTTGCACGTCATCACCCGTAATGCTCCTTCCATTTACTACGAAGGCCGTGACGGCCCTACCGGTTATGACTACGAACTGGCCAGGCTGTTCGCCGAGGATCTGGGTGTAAAGCTGAAGGTGCGGGTAGCGGACGACAACACCGGTGTACTTTCAGTGATCGACCGTGACTATGCCCACATCGGCCTGGCCGGACTGTCGGCCCGTCCGGACTTTCCCGGGCGGTATCACACAATCCCCAATGGCGTTAAAGCGGAGTCCATCCTCGTATACAACCGCGACATTGATCGTCCCGAATCCGTTGAAGACCTTGAAGGCCATACCGTCCACCTGGTGACAGAGAGCAACCACGAACAACAGCTGGAGCAACTGCAGGCACAGAATGAGGGCCTGCAATGGGAGGCTCACTCCGGCATGGACGCAGCCGGCATACTGGCGCGGGTGGAGTCGGGAGAATATCCGCTGGCTATCGTCTCTTCCAATGAACTTGACCTGAACCATGTATTCTTCCCGATGGTCAAGAGCGCTTTCAGCCTGGGTGAGCCGCGAGACCTGCTTTGGCTGTTCCCTGGCGAACAGGATGGAACACTGGCCACGGCTGCCGCGGATTTCATCAGCGAGCTGAGGGAGAGTGGCGCGCTGGCGCAGATTTCCGAGCGCTTCTACGGGCACCTGGACCGCCTGAACTACGTTGGCGCGCGAACCTTTGTGCACCACGTTGAAAACCGCCTGCCGAAGTATGAAAGCCTGTTCCAGGAGTATGCGTCCAGCTACGATCTCGACTGGCGGCTGCTGGCCGCCATCGGTTACCAGGAGTCCCACTGGCGGCCCAACGCCGTGTCTCCCACGGGCGTGCGGGGCCTGATGATGCTGACCCGAACCACCGCCAGTCAAATCGGTATAAAGAATCGACTCGATGCAGAACAGAGTATCCAGGGTGGTGCCAAGTATTTCACCATGGTTCACCGGAACATTCCCGAGCGCATCCCCGAGCCTGACCGCACCTGGTTTGCCCTGGCTTCATACAATGTTGGCTGGGGCCACGTGGAAGATGCCCGCAGGCTGACCGAAGGCGCCGGCAAGAACCCCGACCGCTGGATGGATGTCAAGGAGTTTCTGCCACTACTGACTCAGAAGGAATGGTATTCCAAAACCCGTTTTGGCTACGCCCGTGGCCACGAGCCGGTTATCTACGTGCAGAATATCCGGCGCTACTACGACGTTCTGGCCTGGATGACAGAGCCAACGGAGATTGCCGAAGCCCCGCAGGAGCTCTGGTTCGAAGAACTTGAGGGCCTGGAACAGATTGTCCGGCCCGTGGATACCGCCCCTGAAGAAGAAACACGGGCAAGCCTGCCACGTGAACTGGGCCTGGTTCCTCCTACGCTATAACCGCCGCTCAAGGGCTGACTCCACCTGATCGGAAGCAAACCCCCTCCTCGCGAGGAATCGCGCCTGGCGCACTTTTTCATCCCAGTCTTCGCTGATATCGCCAAGCCCGAACCGCTTCTCCCGCAACAACGTGGCCCGTTCTATCCATTGCGCATCGGTCATTTCACGGATGCAGTCGGGTGTGGTGTGAATCCCTCGTTGCTGGAGTTCCGCCAGAATCCTGAGCGGCCCGTATCCAAGATCCACACGCTGGCGCGCATAGACGTCGGCAAATCGCTCATCGCTCAGCCAGCCTTCCGCCTCATAATCGTCCAGAACCCGCTCAATCACGTCTGACTCGATCTTTCTTTGCCTGAGTTTGAGGGACAACTCGAGGCGGCTGTGCTCCCGCCGAGCCAGCAGGCGCAACGCAGCGGAGCGGGCCCTGTAATCCTGATCGTCCGGATTTGATGCTTTTCCCATTCTGACTCTTCCCGCAAATGCCGACAAAACGCTAGACTAGTGCCCCGACTGGCAACCCCACTCGACACAGCTGCCCGATGAAACCGGGGTAAACAGCTAACGCACCCGGCATCCGGAACACCGGATAAGGCCGATGGTCGGTGCCGGCAAAGTAAGCCTGCACCGGGAACTGGTTTCAATATCAAAGGACAACCCCATGGCTGCTTTCATCCAGAAACTGTTCAGAACCCGCAAGGCAAACACACCCTCTCCTGCTGCGGTTCGACCGGATCCGACGCCTGAAGATCAGGACAAGGTGAGCAGGCAGGATGACAAACGCGAACAGCAAGCCAGCATTCTTGCGTCCAGCCCTTCCGGCGAGCAGCTTGAGGAACTGGCAACCGCTGGCATGACAGCCAGCATACGCCTCAAGGCTGCCGAAGCGCTGACCGAAAAAGCAGCACTGCAACGTGTTCAGAAGCTTGTAAAAGGAAAGGACAAGGGGGTCTACCAGTCGGTACGCCAGAAACTCCAGCAGATTCGCGATGAAGAAGAGCGGCAGCGGAAACTGGCCGAGAGCATACAGACGCTCGTGCGCAATGCTACCGAACAGGCGCGAAGCGACGATACCAAACTGTTTCAGGCGCGCCTGGAAGCACTGCTGAACAAATGGGCCGAGGTTGAATCCCGGGCCACCCAGGAGCAGACCACCGACTTTTTGCAGGCCGTTCATCAGTGCCGTGAGCGCCTCCGCAACATGGAGTCGGAAAAAGAACAACTCAGGCAACAGCAGGAGCAACGGAGCCAACGGGCGGAAACCCTGTCGCTACTGGAAAATACCCTTGATGAGCTGAAGCGACAGGATCCGGACCAGGAACCTTCACTGGCCTCCCTGGATGCACTGCAGAAAACCCAGGAAAACCGGTGGCTGGAAGCAACCCGGGACACCCAGGTCGACAAACAGGAACAGAAAACCTACGAAAACCTGATGCAGTCTCTGCGGGCGTACATATCCGCTGTCAGGCGCCTGGGCCAACACCGTGAGGAAATTGCCGTCCTGCAGCCCACCGCTGAAGGTGGGCACGACGACGAATCGGCCACCAGCAAAGCCAGAAGGATTCTCGAAACGGTTGAGTGGCCGAAGGACTTCCGGCGCCCCTCAATGCTGGACGCCCTGTACCGGATAGCCGGCAAGCCCATACCGGCAAAAACGGAAAAGCCCGACACCGAAGAACAGAAACAGCTGGCCGATTCCCTTGGGCACACCCTGGACAAGCTGGAAACGGCCCTGGAGGCCAAACAGCTGAAGGAGTCGCGCCAGCTTTTCAAGGCCGCCCAACAGCAGCTCAAAAACCTGGACCATCGCCACAGCAAACCGTTGCAGCCCAGACTTCACCTGCTGGGAGGCCAACTGCGGGAACTGACCGACTGGCAGGGCTTTGCCACACGCCCGAAACAGATTTCCCTCTGCGAACAGATGGAATACCTGGCGGACCAGCCCATGGAACCGGAAGCCAAGGCTGAACGCATCAAGGAACTGCAGAACGAATGGCGCGACCTCGGTGGGTCGTCAGACCGGGAGTTATGGACCCGCTTCAAGCAGGCCTCTGACCTTGCCTATGAGCCTTGCAAAGCTTACTTCTCCGCAAAATCCGGCCTGAAAAAGGCAAATCTTGAAACCCGGAAAACCATCTGCGAGCAACTTCGCACCTTTCTTGACAATGCCGACTGGAACACCATCGACTGGAAAGCGGCAGAACGCATCCACCAGACTGCCCGGGATGAGTGGAAAGCCGCCTGGCCAGTGGAGTTCCGTGACAACCGCTCGGTACAGAAACAGTTTGACGAGCTCCTGAAAAAACTGGAGGCCCCTCTGGACGAAGAGCGCAAGAAGAATGAAGCGCTCAAGCAGGGAATTGTGGAACGCGCAGAGGCCCTCGTCGAACATGAGCCCCTGAGTGAAGCCATGAATCAGGCCAAATCGCTGCAGAATGAGTGGACCAGTATCGGCATCACCCGCCATCGCGAGGACCGCAAGCTGTGGCAGGCATTTCGCAAGGCCTGTGACCAGATTTTTGCGCGCAGGGACGCCCACAAGAACGAACAGGCACAGCTGGCCCGGGAAGCCGACCAGAACGCCGAACCAGTGCTTGCCGCGAGCAGATCTGTAACTGCCAATGGCGGCCTCACGGACATCGAGGAAGCACTGGTGAAACTGACTGCACTCAGCAACGCCCCCCTGTCAGCGGGCACCAGAGAGCAGGTCAGCAAAGAACGCAACCGCCTTTCCGGTCTGGCCTCCAACCGTAAGCTGCAGGAAAAGATCGAAACCTGGACACACTGGATAACCACCAGAGGCACAGGCACGCTCGACGGCGATGCTCTGCCCGATCACTGGGCCGGGCTTGCCGCACAAATCGGGCAACCAGACCCGGTAGAACTGGTTATCCGGGCAGAGATACTGGCAGAAGTTCCCTCCCCTGACGAAGACCAGGGCCGTCGGATGGAAATACAGGTACAGCGGCTGACGGAGGGCATGGGCAGTGCCGCCGGCGATGACGACAAATCCCAGCAACTGGAGATGCTGATCGCTAACTGGTGCCTGGTGCAACCGGTGGACGTGGTGAGCGAGCCTCTGGCCCGCCGCCTTGGGCGGGCACTGGAGGCAGTCCTGGGAAGCGGGAGTCAGTCGTCGCGCTGATGGCTCTTCACAAACTCCCTGGCCTCCTGAACGGCGGTCAGGGAGCTTTTCTTCATGGTTTCGAGTTCGCCGTCAGCAAGATAGAACATCATGTCGATGCTGTGGCGATAGTATTTCGCCGGTAACCGGTTCAGTGCCACGCACATCACGTCGGCCAGGAAGTCCTGATTATCACCTTCCTCCCTGGTTCCATCGATGGCTTCGGCAACCAGCGGCTCGTAGAAATTATCAATGGCATCTCTCAGGGACATCGTCTTACTCCTGCTGTTGATGTAAGCACCTGTCTACACCATAGATCCACCAGCACGAAATGTCATGAACGGGGTGAGCAGTTTCGCCAATGGGATTGGCAGCGCACGT
>CAZFPG010000221.1:0-6064 GCA_964521055.1 uncultured Marinobacter sp. | reverse complement strand
AGCCGGTGGTTCTGCGGGAGAAGATTATCTACAAGAATGTGATGGTTGAGGGCGTGCCCAATGCCGGGATGATTTTCGGTTACACCAATATTTCCTGGACCCTGAAGGTGGATATTGGCGCGGAATACCTGTGTCGGCTGTTGAACCATATGGACGCCCACGGCAATCGGGTCTGTGTGCCCAGGGATACCGGCGACAGCCGTGGCGAGGGCACGGTGATGGGTGGACTGGACTCCGGTTACATCCGCCGTGCGGATGACCGCCTGCCGCGCCAGGGTTCCCATGGCCCCTGGAAGGTTACCCAGAATTACGTGGCAGACGTGAAAACACTGAGGTTTGACCCGATTGAGGACGGCTACCTGGAATTCGATGGTATCAGGCCGGTGGAGAAAGCACCTTCCCGCCCCGGTTTTCTGCGACCGCTGAAATCTGCCCTGTTCGGTTCCTGAGTCGGGCCCGCCAGCTTTACGGTCACATTTGGAAGTACACTTTGCCCGTATTCTATGGCAGGCTCCACACTCATTTTTGAACAGGCAAAGATGTATGTCCGGCAGTAAAAACAAGAACAACAGGCCTTTGTGGCACCCCTCGTTGTGGCCCTCGTGGTTTCTGGTATTCACGCTGTATCTGCTTTCCCTGTTGCCGATGACGGCCAAACAGCGCCTTGGCAAGCGGCTGGGCTGTTTCCTGGAAGGCAAGCTGAAATCCCGCGCCAAAGTCGCCAATACCAACATTGCCACCTGTTTTCCCGAACTCGACGAAGCCGCCCGTGAACAGCTGGTGCAGGACAATTTCGTGGCCTGTACCCGTGGTTTCCTGGAGAGTATTCATGCCTGGTGGCGGAATATGTCGGAGTATTGTGAAGAGGCCGAAGTCCATGGGCTGGAGCACCTGAGGGAAGCGCGAGCCAGGGGTAAGGGGGTACTGCTGATTGGGGGGCACTACAGCATTTTCGACTTTGCGTTGCCGCTGATCGCCTGCCACCTGAAAAAGCCCGGTTACATGTACCGCCCCAACGATAACCCGGTTATTGATCGGATGATTGAAAACGGCCGCCGGCGCCATTTCGGTATCCGCCCGTTTACCAAGCGTGAGCTGCGACCACTGGTGTCCTTTCTCAAGAAAGGCGGTGAAGTCTGGTTTGCCTGCGATCAGGATTTTGGCAAGAAGACGGAACTCTTCGTGCCGTTTTTTGGCGTTGAGGCCGGTTGTATCAGTTCTCCCAGTTATATTGCCCGGGTGTCCGGGGCCTCGGTTATCTGCGTGAGCCATCTGCGCATGCCGGACGGAAGATACCGGGTGACATTTTCTCCCATCCAGGAGGAATTCGGCGTAGACAGGCAGAAGGATACCGAAACCTGGAGCCGCTACATCGAACACACCATCAGCGAGCTGCCAGATCAATACCTGTGGCTGCACAAACGCTTCAAGACCCGCCCCGAAGGTGCAGAAAAAGTCTACTAGGGGCGCTTACTCAAACGATGCGCTGATAGCAGATCGACAAAATCGAATTCCCCGATATAGGCGTAGTAACGGCTTTCCATATAACCGATGGCTTCGTCGCCTGAAGGACTGTTCATCCACTCGCGGGCAGTTCCTGCGAGATCTTCTGAGCCGGCCGGGAGATACCAGCTCAGGTTATTGCCGGTCTGCAGTGACTGTAATATCGACGCTGGCAGCTTCGGGCAGTGCCTTGCATACTGGCCTATGCTGTAGGCACGGCTTCAAACAAGAGGAGACACTGATGTTTTCAGTATTCAGGCGCCTGGCAGCCATTGCCATGTTGGCACTTCCCCTGTCTGTGCTAGCGGCAGAGGGGATGGTGACGGTTAAAAGCAGTCACAGTGCGGAGGCGACGGCGGACAAGCTGGAATCGGTGCTCAAAGACAAGGGCATGACGGTCATGAACCGCATCAACCATACCCAGGGTGCCGAAAAGGCGGGGCTGGAATTGCGGCCGACCGAGGTGGTGATTTTCGGCAACCCCAAGGTGGGCACGCCATTGATGCAGTGTGCCCGGAGTGTTGCCATTGATCTGCCGCAGAAAGCGCTCATCTGGGAAGACAGCGACGGTACTGTCTGGCTGGGCTACAACGACCCTGAGTACCTGAAGCAGCGCCATAGCATTGAAGGTTGTGACGACGTTATCGAGAAAGTGAAGGGTGCGCTGGCGGGCTTTGCCAAAGCTGCCACAGAGTGAGTTCCGTATTTATCTGCGGAGTACTAGAAACCGAAGACAATACTGGCGGTGGCCGTGTGGCGATCATAACTGTAGCGATCAATGTTGCTGTTGTTATCTGTGCGGTCAAGCTCCACGGTGAAGGAGGTGCGGCCTGAGAAGCGGTAGGTGGTGCCCACTGAGAGGGTGTAGCGCTTGTCTTCGCGTCGGATGGCCAGCAGGCCTTCGGGGACGCGGAGCTGGTGGGGATTGCGATAGTAGCTGAAGCGGAAACCGGCGCCGGCCTCCAGGGTGAGCGCGTCAGTCAGGCGATAGCCCACGCCTGCATCCAGGCCGTGCCGCTCTGGCGAGACACTGAAGAACTCGCTCCGGGTTTCCAGGTTGTCACGATCATTGTATTCGGCGCGATACTTCAGTTCCCCGGACCAGCGTCCGGGCCGGATACGGTATCGGGCGTCAAGCCGATACAGCTGCCCCCGATAGGCATCGAATCCGGATTCGGGGAATACCTGGGCCACCTCCGCTTTTACCAGGCACCGTGAACCGGCGCCTGGGCAGCTGTGGGTGGTGATACCGGCCATCAGTTTTGCCCGGCGCTCGCGAGATCGGCGGTCACGCCAGATATAGTCGCCACCAAGTCCTGCACTGAGCTGGCCGGCAGTGGTTTGTTGAATCCATTTTCCCTCAGCCTGAACAACCTGCAGGTCGAAGTCATGTTCGGAGGGGTAGTGACGGGAAAAGAACTTGAGGTCCGACCGAAGCCCCGATTTCGCATCGCCGTATAGAAAGTAAGACGCGGCAGCCAGGGCTTCTATAAAGCCACTGTCCAGTTTTTCAGGGGCAGTGTCCGGAAACAGCGCGACGTTGTCCTCATAACCCCCGCCGATGGATACCAGTCCGGCCCATCGCTTTTTGGCCGCCACCCGGGGTGCTTTCGGATCGAGCCGCTCAAGCTGTCGGGAGGCGAGGGAAACCAGGTTGTCGTCCGGATCAGAGGCAAGCACCTCCCGGAAGGCTTCGGCTGCATCCTGCCGGTTGTCCCGGGCCAGGGCTGTCAGCCCGATGTTGTAATAGGCCAATGCTTTTTGTCGGGTGGGGATAAGCTTGCGGAAGGTCTGTTCTGCTTTTTCGTACAACCCGAGCCTGTAATAGACAACGCCAAGGTTGTAGTTGAGCGAACGCGAATTCAGCCCCTGCTCGGCTGCAGACTCCAGATAGCGGCGTGCCGTGTCCAGGTCACCGTTATTGAACGCCTCCACGCCGGCACGGAAGTGGGCTTTTGCCTCCGGTGTTTTGCCCTGAACACTGGCGATTGAAAGGGCTACACAAACAGCCAGGGCCACTGGCAGAAACCTGTGCAAATACTCTCTCCGGATAGTCTGAACGCGAGCTCAGAGTATAACAGCCATTGGACGGGTCAGCGCCAGTCCGGAGAGTTGTATCTGTGACGCCTGCATTTACTACAGTTCGGTGTCTTCCACGTTCAGCGGATCGTCGTCCAGCAGGTCCGTATCGTCAGTACCGGGAAGCTCCAGTTCCGGATCTTCAAGGCCTGGCAAGTCCAGATCGGGTTCTTCGTCGATAATCTCGCCGGGCAGCTCTATGCCAAGGGCATCACGTGATTCACGGGATTCCTCGGCGAGCGTCTCTTCGATGTCCAGCATGTCTTCACGGGTTTCAGTGGCAAAGTCCTCCGCGTCTGTCCGCATGTCACCGAAGTCGTCTGCTCCGGGGGGCTCATCCGCAGACTCAGGGAGCTCCAGTTGCTGCACGAAGGAATCGTCCAGTTCCTGGTCATCCGTGACCATTCTCATGGTCACATCAAGGTCATCCTGGGCCAGGGACAGGCCGGGCGTGGCAAACAGAACAAAGAAGATGGCTGGAGCGAGCCAGTGGATACGAATGTTGCTGTTCATGATGAAGGCCCCGTGTTTCCTGGAATGGCCGTGCTGAAGGTTTTGCGCCGGGTTCCATCATCCAGGTGGGCAACCAGTTCGCCCGAGCCCGGAAACAGTACGTTTATGGGCAGAGCCAGGACATTGTCACCTTCCTTGAGATCCACCTTCCAACTGATGGTCTGGCGACCCGGGAACGGTGCCAGTTCTGCGTTGGGTGGCATCTCCAGGGTCAGGGTTACGTTCTCCATGGCTCGCCGGGAATTGAAAGCCAGCCTGACGGTTTTCACTTCAGCGCTGCTTTGGATGCGGGATGCCGGCTCTGACGTGCCCTGGTCTGATGTTTCAGCAAGATCGTCGCCGGGTAACCCCGGGTCTGCAGGGCCAATCTGCATGCCGATGAAAATACCGAGGGCAAGTACAGCCGCAATTGATGATGCCCAGAGCGGGGTTTTCGAAAAACCGGAGCGTTGGGGCGTAGCCTGCGCCAGCGCAGCCGACCGGATCCGGGACTCAAAATCGGCATTCGGTGAGGGAATATTCTGGGCCATGATCCCATTCTGCAGGCGCAGCTCATCCTCCCAGAGTTCTGAGCAGGCAGGGCATACGGCTGCATGGGCTTGGAGGGCTTCCTGTTCGTGCGGCGGAAGTTCACCGCGAACCAGGCTGTCGACCTCTTGATGGAACTGACGACACGTCATGGCATTCACCTCTTCATCCCTCACGTTGTTGCCTTTCGAAAGGTTCCAGTTGTTTTTTCAGCCGCTCGCGCATGAAGGCCCTGCATCGGTGAAGTCGTGATTTTATCGTACCCACCGGGACATCCAGAACCATGGCGATGTCCTCCTGACGCCAGCCATCGGCATCATGAAGCAGCAGCAGGGTTCTCTGGTCCGGAGGCAAGGTGTTGAGCAGCCGTTTTACGGTGTCGTCAATGCGTTTCTGGTCAATACCGGCAGCGGCGTCGGGGCTTGCTTCGCCGAGAGACTCCATGAAGGCGGTCTGGCTGTCAGCGGCCACCAGTGAGCTTGCGCTGATTTCTCTCTGGCTGGACTGCTTGCGGGTGAGGTCAACGAAGTGGCGATACAGAACGCGGTTGAGCCAGGGTTGGGGCTGCTGCACGTTCTCCAGCTCGTCCAGCCGGGGATACAGTTTAACGATGACGTCCTGAACCAGATCCTCTGCGTCCTGCTGCTGGCCGGTCAGCCGGTAGGCGAAATTATACATGCCTCGCATATAGGGCAGGACAAGCCGGTCAAAACGCTTTGCCGGCGATGGTCGAAACGGGAGCAAAGCCAATCTGTTTCCTCGGTCCGAAGTAGGGACGGGTTACCAATCGTTGAACATACCATCATTTTCCACCTCGGTTCGAGACAAATTTCGCGTTACAAGAACCAGTTAGCGCCTGTTTGCATGCTGCACCCCGGGGAAGCGGAAAATTTTTTTGGAACCACTGCAATTAGACTTCCGTGTAAGGCCGCAAGACACAGGACGTAGTCCGAAATACAAAAAAACGAACCTGAGGTATGCAAGTATGTTCACTCGCCAAGCATCGTTACTGACGCTGGTCATTGCGTCAGTCGGCCTGACTGGCTGTTTCGAGAGTAGCAGCGAAACCACGAAGAATTCAGACCCGGATTACGATATTACCAATCCCGGGCTTGAGCGTGGCACCCACCCGCTTTTCGACCCGCTGGAAACCGAGTTCCCCATTCCCAGCGATGCGCTTTTCTTCCTGAGCGAAGTTGATGATGGCACCATGCTCAACGGCAGTGACCCGGCAAATCCGGTCACCACCGGCATTGGTTTCCTTGACGGTAACTCCATCCTTGCCCCGATTGATATCAAGATCAGCGCCAGTATCGATAGCCAGCAGACGCTGGATGCCCGTGACTTCGTTGAGGTGGATGGCGAGGTTGTTCCTAACCCGGAACAGAACGTTTTTCTGATTCCGCTTGAATACGCCAGTGGTGACAGCCTGCGGCAGGCT
>CAZFPG010000220.1:0-6088 GCA_964521055.1 uncultured Marinobacter sp. | reverse complement strand
GGCAAGCTGGATATCCTGGTGAACAACGCGGCAGCCAATCCCTATTTCGGCCCGATTGAAGACACCGATCTGGGTGCCTACCACAAGACCGTGGACGTGAATATTCGCGGTTACTTCTTCATGTGTGCCCGTGGCGCGCAGATCATGAAGAAAAACGGTGGCGGTTCCATCATCAACGTGGCGTCCGTGAACGGCGTCAATCCGGGGCACTTCCAGGGCATCTATTCAGTGACCAAGGCGGCCGTTATCTCCATGACCAAATCCTTCGCCATGGAACTGGGCCAGCAGAAGGTTCGGGTGAATGCTCTGTTGCCGGGGCTGACAGATACCAAATTCGCCAGTGCACTGACCAGCAACGAAGCCATCAAGAAACAGGCTATGGCCCACATTCCCATGAAACGTGTGGCCGATCCGGACGAAATGGCCGGCACGGTTCTGTATCTGGCTTCCGGTGCCTCCAGCTACACCACCGGCACCTGCATCAATGTGGACGGCGGTTACCTGACGATCTGACGTTAGCTTTCGATACCCTCGCCGACACAGGCGAGGGTATCGAAGTCTCCCGCCAGTTTTTCCGCCCGTCCCACCAGGTGATCAAGGTGGCGCTGGTTGGCCTCCTGTAAGAGTTCTGTCATCAGCTGTGCCATGGCTGGCCGGCTTTCCGACATCATCTGCTGATACCTTTCCCCGCGCACTTCTTCGTTGTTGTCGATCAGGTAACTGATGCGATCGGCAAAGCTGTCGCTGTCTCTTTCCTCAAGGGCGTCCAGCAACGCCTGTTGCCAGTTGCGGCGGCCTTCCAGCCAGATTTGCGTCTGTTCACCCCGGGCTTCGGACCAGGTACTGACGGTCTCCCGCTGGCGGTCATTGAGTGGTCCCAGCCAGCGCTCAACCCTTTCACCGGTGCGCTCTGCCCGTGCCACACGGGTTTTCTCCGGGTCGTCCGCCAGAAACTCCTCTTCCAGCTCTTTCTGACTGTCCTTCATATTCGCGGCCAGCTGCCGCACCTGTTCATCACTGAGGCTTGCCAGAAGGTGCGTGGTGGCGGGTTTGGCCCGGTCCATCAGGGGCGGGAAGAAGGAAAACAGTTTTTCCTGGTGCCAGGCCACCGTCGACTCATCAAGATTCCCGCTACGAACGTCGCTTCTGAGCCGGGTGAGCCATTGTGAGTATCGTGGCAGCTCGGTGCTGCAGTGCCACTGACGTAGGTCACGTATGTCCTGTTCCAGCTGCGATTCCTGCTCTGACGTCAGGGGGATGTAATCGTCCACCCACCAGACGATGCCCCAATCTGCATAGCGGTAGGCCAGCTTGGTGGAGCTGCATCCCGCCAGTAGCAGAAGGCTGAACAATACAACGAACGAAGAGCGGACCATGGATTCCTGCCTTTATGAGTACCCACAACCATACGTTGACGGATCGGTTTCAGATGAAGCTCACGAGTAACCGTGCCTGAGGTGAACCAGTTGCCAGGTCGGGCACGTAAATTCTAGCAACTATCCAAAGCGTTGCTTATTCCGCCCCGGTTTATCCGGGGCTTTTTTATGCCTGCCCATAATTTGCCAATATTTGATTTCCATTAATTGCAAAAGCCGGGATCTTGTCTAGGTTGGTAATACACCGGCATTGACCGACGAGGGGGACGAGACCTGTATCGACTGCCACAAGGGTATTGCCCATGAACTTCCGGACATGGCAGGTGTAAGACGCTAGAAGAAAGGGGCTGGGTCCATACCGGTGACGGTACGGGCTCAGCGAACCTCGGTGACCCCGGAGGGGGCTTGGGAAAGAGTTGTACCCGTAGGCGGACGGTGGTGGAGAGAGTAGATGATCCGGTCCAGTACTGCCTGACCATTCCAGGCCGGGTTATTGTTGACCATGCCTACAACCGCCCAGGTGGTATTGGTGCCATCCCGGGTGAAGCCGGCGATAGAGCGTACGTTTTCCAGGTAGCCGGTCTTGATCCGTCCTTTGCCGTCGAGGCCGGCGTTTTTCAGTCTTCTGGCCATGGTGCCGTCCATTGCGATAAGCGGCATGGAGGCCATCAGGTCCGCGGAGTAATCGCTGTTCCAGGCGTGCTGGAGAATCTGTGCGCCCTGGCGTGCTGTAATACGGCCATGGCGGGTCAGGCCTGCGCCATTATCAATAACCATTCCTGCGGTATTGACGCCTTTGTCCTCAAGCCATTGATAGATCACACGGATACCGGCAACCCGGTCATCTTCATCCTCTTCAAGCCGATACTCGGCACCAATGGTCAGCAACAGCTGGCGGGCCATGACATTACTGCTCCACTTGTTGATGTCGCGCACCATGGTTACCAGGTCGGGCGAGGTGGTTTTCAGTAACAGCCGGGCGTCCTCCGGTGTGCTGGCCAGCAGGCTCTTGCCACTGATCTCGATGCCCATATCGGTGAGCAGTGAGCGTACCAGCGACGCGGTGTATTGCTCATGGGGCAGCACAGACAGGTACGCAGTGGTACGGCAGCCCCGGGGTAGCTGACCGGTCACCCTGACGGTTACCCGGTGGTCGTCGTGGAAAACAGGCTCCCAGTCAAAGTTTCTACGGGACGGGCAGGGGCCTTCAGCGGTTGCGGTTACCCGGTTGTCGATCACAACATCATTCAGTGAGGGCGCACTCCAGGCCTGGGTTCCGCGCTCATCGGCCCGTACCTGGAAGTGCACCAGGTTGAGATTGGTGAGGTAGGGTGAAGGCTGGACCAGGAACGGCGCGTGAGGGTTGTCGCCGTTGTCGTCAAAGGTGGGCAGCCCGGCTGCCAGGTCGAAGACGTCACCGTCGAGTACCAGGTTGCCATTAATGGCGCTGATTCCCATGCCACGGAGCTCACTCAGGGTGCTCCACAGGCGTTCGATGGTGAGTTTTGGATCGCCGCCCATGTCGACATAGAAATTGCCGTTGAGGGTGTCTCCCACCAGCTCGCCATCGGTGTAGAAATTGGTGTTCCAATGATAGGTTGGTCCCAGGATTTCCAGTGCTGCGTAGGTGGTAATCAGCTTGATGATGGAGCCGGGACTCATCAGCGTGTCGGCATTGATATACTGCTCGATGCCGGGCCCGTTCAGGGGAATGGCCGCCATGCTCAGCGCCTGCTCGTCATTGAGGGACTGAAAGGCGTAATCCCTGACCTGGCCGCTCCATGTCTTGATGGGTTTTTGGGCTGCGTCGGCGCTGGTGTCGGAATCAGAAGCGAAGACCGGGCCAACGGACAGCAGTGCCGCCGCCACGGCAGGTATGAGCAGGCGTGGCACCACGTTATCTCGCTGGCAGGCAGTTCCATTGTACGGCTTGTTAGTATGACCTCGGGCCTTCAGCAGCATGGTGCAGCGCTCGTTGATTTCTGATGAAGTAACAATAGCCCAAAAATCGGTTCCATACTATGTGGAAAGGCTCTACATGACGTTAAAAAATGGCAGTAGTGTCGTTGTTTATACAGCGTTTTTGTAAATGGATGTAAGTGCTCTCCGAGTAATCAAGAGGTTAGGCTCGGGAGCCGTCTGGGCGGAGAACGAATCATGGCTATGCAGTTGTCCCGACGACAGTTCCTGGTCGCGCTGGCGGCCACCGGTCTTTCACTGCGTGTGCCGGCATTGATGGCTGCTCCCGGCAAGAGCGCCATTACCCGTGCCATTCCCTCTTCAGGCGAGCAATTGCCGGTGATTGGTATGGGCACCTGGCGCACCTTCAATGTGGGTGGGGACAAGCAGCTTGTGGAGGACCGTACCCGGGTGCTGGAGACGTTTCTTGGCCGGGGCGGCACCCTGGTGGATTCGTCCCCCATGTATGGCTCGGCAGATGACGTGATGGGAGAAGCACTGGAAAGCCTGAATGCCCACGATAAGGTGTTTTCTGCCAACAAGATCTGGACCCGGGATGGCGATGCCACCCGGGAGCAGGACAGGGCCTCGCGCCGCAAATGGGGCATCGAACGCTTTGATCTGCAACAGGTGCACAACCTGCTGGCCTGGGAATCCCACCTGGAGACCCTTAAACAGATGAAGGCAGACGGGGAGATACGCTATCTGGGTATCACCACCTCCCACGGCCGGCGCCATCGGGATTTTGCGCACATAATGGAGCAGGAGCCGCTGGACTTTGTGCAACTGACCTACAACGTGTTGGATCGTGAGGCGGAACAACGCCTGTTGCCGCTGGCAAAAGAGCGGGGCATTGCGGTCATCGTGAACCGTCCTTTCCAGGGTGGCAGCCTGTTTCGGCGCTACCAGTCGGAACCGCTACCGGATTGGGCAGGAGAGGCTGGTTGCAGCAACTGGGCTGAGTTCTTGCTCAAGTTCATCGTGTCCCATCCAGCGGTCACCTGTGCCATTCCGGCGACCACCCGGGTGGAACATATGGGGGAGAACATGGGGGCTTTGTACGGGGAACTGCCGGATGAGCAGCAGCGCCGGAAAATGGTCGATTATGTGGCGGGGTTATGACAGATGTGAACTGGCTGAGCTATTCGCTTTCGGATTTTCTGATGTTCGGGCCGGAGGTGTTTCTTCGGCTCTTTGTTCGTATCAATCAGGATTTCTGGCCCTGGCAGGGTATTGCGATCGCAATGATGTTGCTGATTGCGGGGCTTCTGGTGCGTGGCGATACATTGTCGAAGCGCGCCATTCTGTTGCTACTGGCGGCAGCCTGGCTGTGGAGCGGCGCCGGATTTCTGATGGAGTACTACGGCCCCATCAATTCACCGGCTGCCTGGTTTGGCTGGGCTTTCATTCTGCAAGCGGCACTTCTGACGGTGGCGGCACTGGTATGGCCATGGGATGGAAGAACCGCTGAGCCTGCACGCCGATGGCGGGCCGGTGCGGGCTGGCTGGTAATGACCGCGTTGCTGCCGATGTTGGTAGTGGCCCAGTCCGGGACCTGGCACGCCGTCGCTCTTTTTGGAATTGCGCCAGATGTGACAGTAGCGGCTTCCATACCCTGCCTGTTGCTGTTGCCCAGACGGGTTCGCTGGCTGTTTCTGCTACTGCCGTTCCTCTGGTGCCTGTTCAGCGCGGCCACCTTGTGGGCTCTAGGCATGGGGCTGATGTTTGTCCTTCCCGCTGCCGCGCTGGCACTGACAATTGCGGGCTTCTGGTTCAGTCCCAGGCCGGTGCAAAACCCGGGTTAGCAATACGCTCGCCGCGGTCCAGCTTGTCGATCTCGGCAATTTCGTCGGCACTGAGGGTGATGTCGAGCGCGTCCAGGTTGGCTTTCTGATGCTGGGGCCGTGTTGATGACGGAATCGGTACCACACCCCGGGAAGCCACCCAGGCAATGGCTATCTGCGCCGCAGAGGCATTGTGCTCGCGGCCGATACGGATCAGGGTCTCATCTTCCATCACCTTGCCCACGGCAAGCAGCATATAGCCCGTCACGGTAATTCCGAGCTTTTGGGCATGGTCAACCACCTTGCGATTGGCCAGGAAGGGATGCACTTCCACCTGGTTGGTGAAAATGGGTGTCTCTCCCAGGATATCCTTTGCCTGGTCCATCTGCGCACAGGTGAAGTTCGAAATACCGATGTGTGTTGTCAGCCCCTCCCGTTGTGCATCCCGCAGGGCGCCAAGGTATTCCGCCATGGGCACTTCGTCGTCCGGTGATGGCCAGTGGATCAGCGTCAGGTCCACATGGTCTGTTTTCAGCCGCGCCAGGCTGTCGTGAAGGCTGTTGATCAGGTCGCTGCCGCGAAGCTGGTCATACCAGATTTTGGTGGTCAGGAATATCTCGCGGCGCGGAATGCCGCTGGAGGTAATGCCATCGCCCACTTCGGACTCGTTCTCATACATCTGGGCGGTATCGATATGCCGGTAACCGAGCGAAAGGGCGCTTTTGACCGCGTCTCTTGCATCATTGCCCTTGAGGCGGAAGGTGCCCATGCCGATTTTCGGAAGAGTGCTGAATGCCATAGTGTCCTCCTTTGCGAACGCTGTGACGTATATGTGGTGCCCGCGCGCTGGTTCTTCAAGTGGCGGATAGTTATCATACCGGCCCCGGGAACATGGCAAGCCAACCGATCATCGAGGTCAAATCATGCTGACAGGGCAATGCCTTTGTGGCGATATCAAGCTGGAATACG
>CAZFPG010000219.1:0-6109 GCA_964521055.1 uncultured Marinobacter sp. | reverse complement strand
GGGACAAAACGGACAAACGAATCTCATGACAGTATCTGACCGCTGGCTACTGCCGGATGGCGTGGAAGATATCCTTCCGCCACTGGCTGGACAGATTGAATCCCTGCGCCGGGATGTAATGGATACCTGCCAGCACTGGGGTTACCAGCTGGTTATCCCGCCGTTGATTGAATACCTGGAATCCCTGTTCACCGGCACCGGGCATGATCTGGAGCTGCAGACTTTCAAGCTGACCGACCAGCTTACTGGCCGGATGATGGGGCTGCGGGCGGACATGACGCCCCAGGCTGCCCGTATTGATGCGCACACCCTGGGCCAGGAAGGTATTACCCGGCTCTGTTACGCCGGCCATGTCCTGCACACCCGGCCCCGGCACATGTTGACCGGCCGCACCCCGATCCAGGCTGGCTGCGAACTGTTTGGCAGTGCCTCTGAGTCGGCGGACATGGAAGTGATCAGTCTGATGCTGGAAACCCTGCGGGTGTCCGGCCTGCCGCGAATCCATCTGGACCTGGCCCATGTGGCCATTTACGAGACCCTGGTAGGCGAAGCCGGATTCGACCGGGATACCGGTGCGGCCATCTTTGATGCCATGGCGCGGAAATCGGTGCCGGAGCTGGACCAGCTGTTGGGGGATTGCGCGCGGGGTTCCGCAGGCCGCATGCTCAGGGAACTGGCCCGGGTCAGTGGCGGGCGTGAAGCGCTTGCCGAGGCTGGGCGCATTCTGGAGGGTGCGCCCAAGCCGCTGGTTCAGGCATTGGAACAGTTGGAGCGGGTGGCGGAAATGCTGGCGGAGAACTATCCGGAAGTGAGCGTCGGTTTCGATTTTTGTGAACTTCGTGGATACAACTACCACACCGGCCTGGTCTTTGCCGCCTATGTCCCGGGCCATGGCGATGCGATTGCCAAAGGTGGCCGCTACGATGCCATCGGTAGTGATTTTGGTCGCGCACGCCCGGCCACCGGGTTCAGCCTGGATATCCGTGCCCTGGTGTCTCTTGGGCAGCGTACCCGGCCAGTGGGCAAGGCAATCTGGGCGCCGGCTGAGCAGGACCCCGCCCTTGGCGGTGTCATTTCCGGTTTGCGGATGACAGAGACGGTTGTCAGGGCCCTGCCCGAGGACGAAGGTGTTGACCCGCGGTCCCGCAATTGTGACCGGGTTCTGGTAAAGCGAGACGGCCAATGGGTCGTAGAGCAACTGGGCTGATAACCAACCGGTATCGGGCCACTCATTTACAGGTAAATCTGCGGGTATTCCGTCGACTGACGAGACGCCGCACTGAGAGAGAGACATGGGTAAAAACGTTGTAGTGCTGGGCACCCAATGGGGTGACGAAGGTAAGGGCAAGATTGTTGATCTGCTGACCGACAAGGTCGCTGCCGTGGTTCGTTTTCAGGGCGGCCATAACGCTGGCCACACCCTGGTTATTGAAGGTAAGAAAACGGCCCTTCACCTGATCCCCTCCGGCATCCTGCGCAAGGATGTGCAATGTCTTATTGGCAACGGCGTGGTTCTTTCACCGGAAGCGCTATTGAAAGAAGTCCGGGAGCTTGAGGGCAACGGCGTTGCCGTGCGCGACCGGCTCAGGATCAGCCTGGCTTGCCCCATCATCCTCAAGACCCACGTCCGTATCGATCAGGCTCGTGAGCGGGCCAGGGGTGTGGACAAGATTGGCACCACCGGCCGCGGCATTGGTCCGGCCTATGAAGACAAGGTTTCCCGCCGGGGGCTTCGCGTTGGCGACCTCTGCGATCCGACAAGCTTCAAAGAGAAGCTTCGGGAAATCATGTCCTATCACAATTTCGTGCTGACCGAGTATTTCCGGGAAGAGCCGGAGGACATTGATCAGGCGTTTGACGAACTGATGGCCATGGGCAAGGAAATATGGCCGATGTCTGCCGATGTGACGGATATCCTCCACGATCTGCGCAAGCGTGGGGAGCCCATCCTGTTCGAGGGCGCCCAGGGATCGCTTCTGGATATCGACCTGGGGACCTATCCCTTCGTTACCTCCTCAAACACCACGGCAGGCGGCACCGCCACAGGCACTGGTTTCGGGCCTCTGTTCCTGGATTATGTCCTGGGTATCACCAAGGCCTACACCACCCGGGTCGGTTCCGGCCCTTTCCCGACCGAGCTGTTTGACGACATGGGCCAGCATCTGGCGGTGAAAGGCAACGAAATTGGTACTACCACCGGCCGTTCACGTCGCTGTGGCTGGTTTGACGCTGTAGCACTGCGTCACGCCATCCAGATCAACAGTGTTTCCGGTATCTGCCTGACCAAGCTGGATGTCCTGGACGGCATGGACACGGTGAAAGTCTGCATCGGCTATAAAACGCCCAATGGCGAGATCACCCGCCCACCCATTGGTTGCGACACCTACAAGGATATCGAGCCGGTGTTTGCGGAGCTTCCGGGCTGGCAGGAAAGTACTGTCGGGCTGACTGCCCTGGATCAGTTGCCGGAGAATGCCAAGGCCTATATCCGCTTCCTGGAAGAGCAGATTGAAGCGCCGATCGACATCATTTCCACCGGCCCTGACCGGGTCGAAACCATCGTCCTCCGCCACCCCTTCGGCGAATAACGGGCTCCGGTTGTCGCGGCAGGCCTCAGGGCTTGTCGGCGATAACCGTTGCCCTTTTCGGCCCCGGATAGCCCTCGACGGTCTTTGTCGGGTCGTCTGCATCCAGGAAGTCCTTCAGCGACTGAAAACGCATCCAGTCCGTGCTGCGCTGCTCGTCCGTGGTGGTTTCTGTCACATCCACTATACGGGCATTGCGGTAACCGGTGCGGTCCAGCCAGCGTAGAAGCGTGTCGCAACTGGGCAGGAACCATACGTTCCGCATCCGGCCATAACGGTCTTCCGGCATCAGGCTGTAGCCTTCCGGCCCATCTGCAATCAGCGTCTCAAGCACCAGTTCACCGCCGGGGCGCAGGGTGTCTTTCAGCTCCAGAAGGTGATCCAGCGGTGAGCGGCGGTGGTAGAGCACGCCCATTGAGAAAGTGGTATCGAAGGCTTCCAGTTTTGCTGGCAGGTCTTCCATGCGCACCGGCAGAAGGTCAATACGCCGCTCAGGGTTCACATACCGTTTTACGCTGAGAAACTGGAACAGGAATAGCAGTCCGGGGTCTATACCGATGACCCGCCCAGCGCCTTCCCCCAGCATACGCCAGCAGTGATAACCGGAACCGCAACCCACGTCCAGTATCTGCCGGCCGCTCAGGTCAGACAGGTAGGGTGATACCCGGTCCCATTTCCAGTCCGAGCGCCACTCGGTATCGATGTAGGTGCCGAAGAAATCGAACGGGCCCTTGCGCCAGGGCATAAGCCCGCGAAGCCCTTCTTCGAGGTGTTCAATAGTGTCGGACGACAGGGGGTGCCGGGTGCCCAGGGTAATGGCTGAACGATTGAGGTCGGCTTCCGCGTCCGGGATGGCTGGCAGTGTTCCCAGCGCATTCATCCAGCGGGCGATATCGCCGTGGGGGTTTTCGTCAAAGCGCTTGTGAAGTTGCTGCTGCAGCAGAACCCGCCAGTGTCCGAGGCCCCGCTTGTCGAGGTCCTCAAACAGTGGGGTAAAACACCGCTGCCAGTCGAAAGTCGTCATGAAAGCTCCGTTCAGGGCGATTTTATGGCGAGCATGGAAACGAAATTGAAACACTGATACCAGACCAGTACCTGATCAAAACCCGCCTCTGTGAGCCGTTGCCGGTGCTTTGTCAGAGTCTCGGGGATCAGCACCTGCTCCAGGGCGGAGCGTTTCTGGCTGATTTCCAGGTCGGAATAGCCGTTGGCCCGCTTGAATTCATGGTGGAGTTGCGTCTGTATCGCCTGCTCCGCTTCGGACCCAAAGCGGATTTTCTCTGACAGGATCAGCACCCCCCCGGGCAGGGTGGCATCGGCGATACGGGTCAGCAGCTCGGCGCGCCTGTCGGGTGCCACAAACTGCAGAGTGAAATTCAGCGTGGTAACCGAGGCATTGTCGATAAAGGTATCCAGAATATCTTCGCAGCGCAGGGTAACCGGCAATGGATGGTCATCCAGCGCGATATAGTGCTCACAGCGTTCGATCATGGCTGCGGAATTATCGACCCCGGTCAGGATGCAGTCCCGGTCACCAATGCCGTGGCGCATTGCCAGGGTCGAGGCACCCAGTGAGCAGCCCAGGTCGTAACAGTGACTGCCGGGCCGGGCGTACTGTTCGGTAATCACTTCGATCATGGGAATAATGGTGGTATAGCCGGGCACCGAGCGGCGAATCATGTCCGGGAAAACCCTTGCTACGGATGCGTCGAAACGGAAACCCTCCGTGTCGCGCTCGCTGGCAAAGAGCCGGTCCAGCGCCTGTCCCGGTTTTTTATTCCCGTCACTCATCGTCCGCTGGCTCCTGTCCTTCCGGCTCGGGCTGATTCTGGGCCGGCGCTGGTCCCCGGCTGCAGCGTATACCGCGATTCTTGTAATCCACCAGAATGCCCCGGAAATCGGGGTCCGCGTCGGCGGCAACGGCCAGATAGCCCTGCTCACAAACTGCGTGAAGTTCTGAGGATTTGGGCGACATTCGGAACTCTTCTCCCGGAGTAATATGGACTGCCTCGAATTCTCCCACCGGCACGTGGTCCTTGTTGTCCGAGTGGTCAATCCTGCCGCTGGCTTCCAGTACGATAACGGTGACAATAATGGTACCAATGCCTGTCGCGATCAGGCTGCGCACCGTGAATCTCGCCTCATTCTGGCTCATCGGGAAGTCTCCGGTCTTTCGGTCTGTCCGGCCTCAATACTGGCCGGGTACGTTAATGGACGGGGCCTGAAGCGCGGCGAGCTGCTCACGCAACGACAGAATCTGGTCGGACCAGAAGCGTGGCTGTGCAAACCATGGGAAGAAACGCGGGAAGGCAGGGTCGTCCCAGCGCTTGGCCAGCCAGGTGCAATGGGAAATCTGCCGGTAGCAGCGCAGTGGCTCAATCAGGTGTCGTTCCCGGCGATTGAAATCCCGGAACATCTCATACCCTTCCAGCAACTCGCCGAACTGCTGGCCGCGCTCAACATCATCGCCATTCAGCAGCAGCCACAGGTCCTGAATGGCGGGCCCGGTGCGGCAGTCGTCCAGGTCCACAAACAGCATCTGCTCTTCACGGCAGAGGATGTTGCCAGCGTGGCAGTCGCCATGAAGCCTCAGTGTGTGCACGTCCCCGGCTTCATCGATACGACGGGCACAATGCTCCACCAGGTCGGGAATCAGTGAGTCCCAGGCCGGGCGGAGGTCGTCGGGAACCCAGCGGTTTTCGGTCAGAAACCGGTTGTTGTCTTCTATACCGGAGAGCACCGACATGACGGGCCGGTGGCTGAAGCTGGCGGTATCTCCGATATTGTGAAGCTGTCCCAGCCACTGGCCGAGGCGATAGAGAGTGTCGGTTACACTGGTATCCGGGGCCTGACCACCTCGCTGGGGGAAAACGGCGAACAGGAAATCGTCGCAGCGGCCAAGGGTGTCTCCCGAGGGCCTCACCATGGGAGCTACCACCGGAATGTCGGCTGCCAGCAGTTGCGCGGTGAACTCGTGTTCCTCGCGGATCTGCGCTTCGGTCCAGCGCCCCGGACGATAGAACTTGGTAATCACCGGAGGTTTGTCTTCGAGACCGATCTGGTAAACACGGTTCTCATAGCTGTTGAGCGCAAACAGCCGGCCGTTGACGACGAACCCGGTATCCTCCATGGCGTCAAGAATCTTGTCCGGTTTGAGGGCGTCGTATGGATGACTGGAGATTTCTGTCATAAGTAAGCGTTAACGCCTCGAGCTCTGTTTGGCCTGCATTCCGGCCAGGTGGTACCAGTTTTCGTCCAGCTCCCAGCGGACCCGGTCTACCCCGGTCGCGTTGAGCACAATATCGCCAGCCCTGGCCTGAACCCGGGCCAGCTCACGTTCTGCCCGCTGCCAGTCCCGGTGGTTGTCACCCAGGTTGCTCATGCTGGGAAAAATGGTGGTCAGCGCATCGTGGGTCGATGTCCGGTGTGATCGCAGGGAACTCATGATGGCGGTGCTTCCCTCCACCCTCAACACACGGTGCTGATAGGGATAATTGGCCACCATGTCATCGGCCTTCAACTGC
>CAZFPG010000218.1:0-6174 GCA_964521055.1 uncultured Marinobacter sp. | reverse complement strand
TCATGTGGACACACTGGGTTGCGGGCCCCAGCACACCCAGCTCCGCCAGTCGTGCCGTCGGCCGCTTGCCGGTTTTCTCCATTGCATCGGCCACCTCGAAGGCCGTTTCGTGGAGGTGGATCTGGATGCGAGCCCCGGTCGACCGGGACAGGGCGACGGCCTTTACCAGGGGCTCGTCTGATACGGTGTAGGGGGCGTGGGGGCCAATGGCAGGCATAATGAATGGATCGCCCTGCCACTGGCGGACAAAGTCCTCACCCTTTGCCAGGTATTCGTCCGGCCCGGCTCCCCAGGGTGTGGGGAAATCCAGTAGCGGGAAGCATACCTGGGCGCGCATGCCGGCATCTTTGGCCAGTTGCGCTACGATTTCCGGGAAAAAGTACATGTCCGCAAAGGTGGTGGTGCCGGTGCGCAGCATTTCCGCCATGGCCAGTTGGGTACCATCGGCAATAAATGTTTCACTGACAAAGGCGCCCTCTGCTGGCCAGACATGGTCGTTCAGCCAGGTCATCAGTGGCAGGTCGTCTGCCATACCACGGAACAGGGACATGGCGGCATGGCCATGCATATTGATCAGGCCCGGCAGCACCACATGGTTGGGCAGATCGATGGTCTCCTTGGCGCGAAAGCGGGCATCGGCTTCTTCCTGGGAGACCACCGCGGCAATCCGCTCTCCCTGGACGATGACTGCCTGGTGCTCCAGAACCAGATTCGCGGGTTCTATTGGAATCACCCAGCGTGCATTGATGCGAATATCTGCTGCAGTAATGGTGTCTGCCGTCATTTACCCTGCCCTGGTCAGGCCGCCCGGAAACCGTCCGGACAACCGAAGAATGTAGCCCGAAAGTATAGCGACCACCCGGGCCGAGAACTACCCTGGGGGCTGAGTTTGAAGTGTTATCATGGTTATACTGCCTGTTTGTAATCTGTCTGGAGTGACTGAATGAGCAAAACCCCTGTTTCATCCGGTAAACGCGCCATCGGAACCGTGGCCATCCGCTGGCATGGCGGCAGCCTTGAGCTGCTGGATCAACGCCTGCTACCGGATCAGGAGCACTGGATTACACTGGAAGGTGCCTCCGGTGTTGCCCAGTCTATCCGGGACATGGTGGTGCGTGGGGCACCCGCCATTGGCATAAGCGCGGCGTACGGGGTGGCCCTGGCTGCCCGCCATGCCGGCGGTGGCGACTGGAAGGCCGAAATCAAGCAGGCTATTCGTGAACTGGCCGCCTCACGGCCGACAGCGGTGAACCTGTTCTGGGCACTCCAGGAGATGGAGCGGGAATTTGCCGGTTGCCATTCACTGGATGAAGCCGTCAAAAGGCTTGCCAAGACCGCGGTTCGCATCCATGAAGGGGACCTGGCCGCCAATCTGGCCATGGCCGACAACGCCCTTGAACACATGGCCGCGGAAAAGCCGTTTTCCGTGCTTACCCACTGCAATACCGGTGCACTGGCCACCGGCGGCTATGGCACTGCGCTTGGCGTCATTCGCCGGCTCCATGAAGCGAAACTGCTCAAGGAAGTCTATGCCGACGAAACCCGCCCCTGGCTCCAGGGCAGCAGGCTGACTGCCTGGGAACTGTCGCGGGATGGCATTCCCGTCACCCTTAATGCAGACGGGGCCGCTGCCGCCATCATGGCCGCTGGCAAGGTGCGCTGGGTCATTGTCGGTGCGGATCGCATTACCGCCAATGGTGATGTCGCCAACAAGATCGGTACCTACAGCCTTGCCGTGCTGGCCCGTCATCACAAGGTCGGGTTTATGGTGGTGGCGCCCTCCAGCACGGTCGATATGTCGCTGGAGTCCGGTACGGATATTCCCATTGAAGAGCGGGAGGGCTCGGAACTGAGGCAGGTGAGGGGGATGCCGATCGCGCCGGCCGGGGTGAAAGTGTTCAACCCGGTATTCGATGTGACACCGGCAAGCCTGATTGATGTGATTGTCACCGAGAAGGGCGTGGTCAGCACGCCCAACCTTACCGGCATGAGGTCGCTATTCCGCTGATCCGTCCTTTTTCGCCCGCAGGTCGGCCATTTCCTTCTCCTGCTCCTCGATGAAGTGCAGTGACATCTCAAAGCTCTGGCGGGTGAACTCCAGTACTTTCTGGAATCCCTCGTCAGAGAGGGTGCGGGCGTCGTCATGGCTGCGGAAGATATTGATGAACTGGCGCTCCCGCTCGAACTGTAGAGGCAGGCGACCAACTCCCCAGTCGTTGAGGATGCGCCAGACTTCCGGATTGTAGTTGCGGGTGGTGCGAAGAATGAACGGGATCGGGTCGTTGCGGGCGATAAGCGCCGCCAGGCGCAGTATCAGCTCGAAAGACAGGGTGGCGGTGCCGTTTTCAATGGCCTCCAGGACTGATTTGTCCTTCAGGTTCAGGGCTTCGCTCATTTCCGACAGGGTCAGCCCGGCTACTTCGCGGATGTCCTTCAGGGAATTGCCCGCCACCAGCATCATGCGCAACTGGTCCTGGGAATTCATCAGTGCGCGGCCGACTTTCAGGGAGGTATCCGTGGACCGGGCGGCAAAGCGCAGGGCTGACCCGGTAAAGCCCGCAATGCGGTTGATGAGGGACTCTGACTCCCTGCTTTCCTCCGGGGGCTCGGTGCTCTGAACCTGCTCCACCTCTTCCATGGACCTCATGGCATGCATGGCATCCATCAGCATACCTTCCAGCAGACGCGCCCTATTCCGGTCATCTTCCCTGTCAGCCATGGTTACGCCTGTTCATGGAGGAGGTTGGGCCGCTCAGCGCGCCTGGGCCTGGGCGGTTATCTGTTTAATGTCCAGAATCGACGCCATGCGCTGGTCCAGCTCCAGCATGTCGGCCATGATGTTGCCACCTTCATGGATAATGAAGTCCATTTCCTCATCGGTGCTGTCCAGGTCTGCTGCCTGCTGGTCCTGCCACTCGTCCAGCTCATCCAGATTTTCGAAGGGCTCGTCGCCGTGAATCTCGCGGCGGGCATTGGCAATGCTCAGCCGTGTACGCTCGATCTGTGACTGGTGTTCCTTGCGAGCGTCGATATTGAGGCTGACAGACTTCTGCTCCCGCTGTTGTTTGAGAAATTCGATTTCTTTTTGCAACAGCTGGAATTCCGGATGGTCCTCGAACCGGTCGTCGTGGCGTGTGCGCAGTTCATCAATCACGCCGCTGAAGTCAAAGTAGCGGGTGTGGGGCACGGATTCGATCTGGTCCCAGGGCAGGGCATGGTCAAGCGCATCTTCACCGATCCGGGATTTGTCGACCCGGGAAGGGATTTCGATATCGGGAATCACACCCTTGTGCTGTGTAGAGCCACCGGAAACCCGGTAGAACTTGCTCTGGGTGATCTTCAACTGGCCATGATTCAGCGGGCGCACTGCCTGTACTGTGCCCTTGCCAAAGGTCTGTGAACCCACAACCAGCCCACGGCCATAGTCCTGAATGGCGCCGGCAAAGATCTCTGACGCAGACGCACTCATACGGTTGACCAGAACCACCAGCGGGCCATCGTAGGAAACCGAGGGGTCTTCGTCGTTCAGTACCTGTACATCGTTGTTGGAGTTGCGGATCTGTACCGTCGGGCCTTTCTCGATAAACAGACCCACCAGGTCGTTGGCCTCGTGAAGGGCTCCGCCACCATTATTGCGCAGGTCCATCACCACACCGTCAACACCGTCTTCCTTCAGCTCGTCAATCAGCTTGCGAACGTCGCGGGTAGTGCTCTTGTAGTTCGGGTCACCGTCCTGCATGGCCTTGAAATCGGCATAGAAGGTGGGGATATGGATCACACCAATCCGGAAGGTTTCAGTGCCCCTTTCAAATTCGATCACTTCCTTGCTGGCGCTTTGTTCCTCCAGCTTCACCTTATCGCGTTTGATGGCGATGGTTTCGGTTACGGTCTCGTCGGTAGCATCCGCCGGAATCACTTCCAGGGTTACGGTTGACTCCCGGGGCCCGCGGATCAGGTCCACGACTTCGTCCAGGCGCCAGCCGATAACGTTGACGGCTTTGTCCTCATCATCCTGTTTGACCGAAACAATCCGGTCTGCAGGCTCCAGCTGGCCCTGTTTGGATGCCGGCCCGCCCGGTACCAGGCGCACCACCTTGGTATATTCGTTGTCTGACTGCAGAACCGCACCAATGCCCTCAAGCGAGAGGCTCATGTTGATGTTGAAGTTCTCGGAAGTTCTCGGCGAGAAGTAGGAAGTGTGCGGGTCCCACATGCCGGCAAAGGCGTTCATATAGGCCTGGAACGCATCTTCGCTACGGGCCTGGTACGCACGTTTTAGCTGGCCTTCATAGCGGCGGCGCAGGGCGTCCTCGATGGCTTCATCGTCGGTACCGTTAAGGCGCTGGGCCAGCACTGCGTTTTTGATTCTCTTTACCCACAGTGCATCAAGGGCGTCACGGTCTGCTTCCCACTCCGCGTCGGACCGGTCCAGAAGTATGCTTTCATCGGCTTCAAAATTGAGCTTGTCGATGCCTTCGTCGATAAGCCCCAGGGCAAACTCAAGGCGCTGGATAATGCGCTGTTGCACCAGGTTGTAGATATCGAATCCCGGCTGCAACTGGCCGGTTTTCAGGGCCGAGCCCAGCCCCATGCGCACGGCGTTGAAGTTTTCAACGTCTTTCTTTGACAGGTAGATGCGCTGGCCATCCAGGTAATCCAGGTAAGCGTCGAAGACATCTCCTGAGAGAGAATCATTAATGCTCATGTCGCGGAAGTGGGTAAATTGCAATTGCCGCGCGATCAGTATATTCGCCCTGGCCTGTTCCACGGTCGGGGAAACCGGTTCATAGACCTTGTCGGTATCCACCTTGGCCGATACTGGCAAGGTGAGAGCCAGCATCAGGGTCAGGACGGCTGCATGCCTGCCGGCATTGCCTCCTTTCACGGAATGGCTACAACGGTTGATAAATCGTTCCGCGATGCTCATAAGCTTGTTTACCTGGCGGTGGGTGGCGATACGGGTGACGATAATGGGGTCAGCGGATATCACCGGAATGACTCATGATTTTATTGTAGGCAAGCGTAGGTGCGGTTGCCATAGCGTTGAAGTATCGGTTCGTGACAATCTGTCCATGAAGTGGGCAGGTTCGTAAGCGGTTGAGAGTGTAGGTGAGAGTGCAGGTAAGAGTACAGACAGGGCAGGATCCCTTGCCGGAGTAAACAGGCCTCCGGCAAGGGAAAGAGCGGATCAGTTGAAGGTAGTGTTGGTTCCCGCTTTGTCCAGTAACAGGGCCGGCGGCATGAAGCGTTCACCAAAACGTTCGGCAAGATTTTTTGCCCGTTCTGCGAAGGCTCTCACGCCATACTGGTTGATGAACTGGATGGCCCCGCCAGTCCAGGGGGCAAAGCCGATACCGAAGATGCTGCCGATATTGGCGTCTTCAACGGTCCGGAGAACCCCTTCTTCCAGGCAGCGAACGGTTTCGATGGCCTGAATGAACAGAATGCGGTCTTTCAGGTCCTGAAGTTCGGCTGCCCGGGCTTTTTCCTGGTCCACAAACAGGTTTTCCAGTTCCGGCCAGAGGTATTTCCTGCCGGATTCCGGGTACTCGTAGAACCCGGCGCCGGCGGCTTTGCCCTTACGACTGTGACTGCCAACCATCTGGTCGATCACCGCCTCCGCGGGGTGCGCGTTCCAGGTTTTACCGGCCGCTTCCGTGTCTTTTTTGCTCTGGTCACGGATGTGCTGCATCAATGTCATGCTGACTTCATCCGAGATGGCCAGTGGGCCTACCGGCATACCGGCCAGAACACCGGCATTTTCGATGCTGGAAGGATGAATGCCTTCACCCAACATGGCGATGCCTTCGTTGACAAAAGTGCCGAACACGCGGGAGGTGAAGAAGCCACGGCTGTCGTTTACCACAATGGGAATCTTGCCGATCTGCTGCACGTAATCAAAGGCGCGGGCCAGGGTTTCATCGGAGGTTCTGGCACCTACGATAATTTCCACCAGTTGCATCTTGTCCACCGGGGAGAAGAAGTGCAGGCCAATGAAATTGTCCGGCGCGGCTGAGGCTTCCGCCAACTGGGTAATGGGGATGGTGGAGGTATTGGAGGCAAAGATGCCGTTTTTGACCAGCTTTGCTTCCGCTTCCCGGGTCACCTTCGCTTTCAGCTCGCTGTCTTCGAAGACTGCTTCGATGACAAGGTCGCAACCCTCGAGGTCGTCGG
>CAZFPG010000217.1:0-6176 GCA_964521055.1 uncultured Marinobacter sp. | reverse complement strand
AGCGTGCCGCCACCGATACCAAAGATGGCGGATGCCCAACCGATACCGGCGCCAGCGCCTGTCAGCCCCCCGGCCCCCGGCACGTCGCGACCGGGCTTGGGATTGACTTCCAGCAGCATTTTCAGCGCCACCAGAATGACAAACACACCTATAATCAGTTCCAGGGCATCGCCACTGAGTCTTGATGCAGTCCAGGCACCTATTATGGCGCCCACAACAATACCGGCGGTCATGGGCCTGAAAATTTCCCAGCGCACTGCCTGATGGAGGTGATGGGAGCGTATGGAACTGACCGATGTGAACACGATAGTTGCCAGGGAGGTACCCACGGCCAGATGCGCCGCTATTTCACTACTGATTCCCTGCAAGCCGAAACTGAAGATCAGAACCGGCACTATCACCAGACCGCCGCCAATACCAAACAGGCCAGCCATGGTGCCCGCCAGGGCGCCCAGAGCCAGATACAGTCCAATTACAGCCATCAGGGTCATACTCAGCCACACGCAGAGAACAGAACAGGCTGGTATGATACACACCGATGCCCCTTTGTTCACTCGCGATGGATGAGCCCGCTTCATGTGCCTGATTGTTTTTTCCCTGCGACAGCATCCTGCCTTTCCACTGGTGGTGGCTGCCAACCGCGACGAGTTCTTCCAGCGCCCCACCGCTGCCATGGACTGGTGGAGCAGCGAAATCGCCGGGCGGGAGGTACTGGCGGGCCGCGACCTGCTTTCAGGCGGCACCTGGCTTGCCGTTGACTTGGATGGCCGGGTTTCCGCCGTTACCAATGTGCGGGAAGCTGCCCCGTCTACTGGCCCGAAATCGCGGGGCGAACTTCCTTTGATGGCCCTTGCCGAAGAGGCCGAAACACTGGAATCCCGACTGCAGGAACAGAAAAACCAGTATGCGGGATTCAACCTGGTCAGCCTGAACACCCAACATGGCTGGTATTTCAGTAATCACGACGCTTATCCCGGACGCCACGTTCACCGTGGTACCTACGGCCTCAGCAATCATTTGCTGCAAACACCGTGGCCCAAACTGCTGCGGCTCAGGAACTCCGTGACCGGCCTGCTTGAGCGCGCGGTTTCCGGCTCCACAGAGGAGCTCCACCACGAACTGATCGAGCGCCTGTATGACACCACTCCGGCGCCTGACAGCGAACTTCCTGACACCGGTGTTGGCCTCGAAAGAGAGCGCTTTCTGTCGTCGCCGTTCATCATCGGCCATGAATATGGCACCCGCGCTACAACCGTGGTCACGGTCAGTGCCTCCGGAGAGATCCGCGTAACAGAGCAGGTATGGGGCCCGGGAGGCAAAAAGGAAGACGCCAGGGCATTCTGTTGGCAGCGGCCGACCTGAAGCTTTGGTATAATCCGCGAAATTCCGCGAAGCAACCGGAGGCCCTGTATGGCCGGTGAGAAGAGCACGGCGTCCATCGCCGACTTTGAAAAGTCTTTGGACGAGCTGGAAAAACTGGTCCGTGATCTGGAGCAGGGAGAATTGTCCCTGGAGCAGTCCCTGACAGCCTTCGAGCGGGGCGTAAAGCTCACGAGGGAATGCCAGCAGGCGCTCAAGACCGCGGAACAGCGGGTGGAACAGCTGGTTGAAAACAGCGATGGAACACTCCAAACCAGGCCTTTTACACCGGACGAACCTGCCTGATGCCAGCACCGAACACCCGCCTGACCACCTTTCTGGACGACTGCCGCAGCCGCATCGACGCAGAACTGGATCGCCAGCTGTCAGCCACTGGCGATGGCTCCGAGCGGCTGCACCAGGCAATGCGTTACAGCGTACTCGGTGGCGGCAAACGTATTCGCCCGGCCCTGTGTATGGCAGCCGCGTCGGCGGTGGGCCAGCCACAGGCCAATGCGATTATTCCGGCATGTACCCTGGAACTTATCCATGCCTATTCGCTGATTCATGACGACCTGCCCGCCATGGACGACGACGAGCTGCGCCGGGGCCGTGCCACAACCCATATCGCCTTTGATGAGGCCACAGCCATCCTGGCAGGCGACGCACTGCAGACGATGGCGTTCGGCATGCTGTCAGAAGCGCCCGGGCTGGGTGAACAGGTCCGGCTGGCGATGATCCGGGAACTGGCCTTTGCCAGCGGGCACCGGGGTATGGTTGGCGGCCAGGCCATAGACCTGGAATCGGTCGGCAAGAGCCTGACCATCGACCAGCTGGAGAAAATGCATCGCCACAAGACCGGGGCTCTGATTGCCGCCAGCGTGCGGATGGGCGCATTGACCGCCCCCGACGTCAGCAACGACCAGTTGGCAGCGCTTGCCCTTTATTCACAGACCCTGGGGCTTGCCTTCCAGGTACAGGATGATCTCCTGGATATCGAAGGTGACACCACAGTGATCGGCAAGCCCCAGGGCTCGGACCTGGCCCGTGCCAAGCCAACCTACCCTTCGCTGCTGGGTATCGATGGAGCCAGGAACTACCTGTCACAGCTGCTGGACTCGGCACTCAGCAGCCTGGAGATGTTTGGCAGCGAAGGCGACATACTCAGGGACATGGCCGGCTACGTGGTCGCCCGCACCCATTGATACACCACGGTACTGGGGTGCACACTGGCAGCAGATGACTGGTGGAGCCTGACTGGCCCGATCAGTATGAAACCGGGCTGCTTCATCCCCTATAATAGTACCCACATTTTTGAACCACCCGGAAAAGACCCGAGCAGATGCAGGATACATATACTTTCAAGGAAATCCCGTCAAAACGGCCCAATACGCCGCTTCTGGACAGGATTGATGCTCCCGCACAGCTGCGGGAGCTGGCAGACGACCAGCTGACCCAGCTGGCACGGGAACTGCGCGCATTCCTGCTGTGGTCCGTGGGGCAGACCGGTGGGCACTTCGGTGCCGGCCTTGGTGTTCTGGAGCTGACCGTAGCCCTGCATTATGTATTCAACACCCCGGAAGATCGTCTGGTGTGGGATGTAGGGCACCAGGCTTACCCTCACAAGATCCTCACCGGTCGCCGCGAGCGCATGAACAGTATACGCCGCAAGGGGGGCCTGGCGGGGTTCCCGAAACGGGCCGAGAGCGAATACGACACCTTCGGCGTAGGGCACTCCAGCACCTCGATCAGTGCGGCACTGGGCATGGCCGTGGCGTCGCGCCTGCAGGGGACCGGCCGCAAGAGTATTGCGGTCATCGGTGATGGCGCCATGACCGCCGGCATGGCCTTTGAGGCGCTGAATCACGCCGGCCATCTGCACGCCGACATGCTGGTTATCCTCAACGACAACGACATGTCCATTTCCCGCAATGTGGGCGGGCTATCCAACTACTTTGCCAAGCTTCTGGCAAGCCGCACCTACAACCAGGTGCGCGACAGCAGCAAACGGGTACTGCAGGCAGCGCCACACCTGATGGCCCTGGCCCGCAAGACCGAGGAACACTTCAAGGGCATGATCGCCCCGGGCACCCTGTTCGAGGAGCTCGGCTTCAACTACATCGGCCCCATTGACGGCCACGACCTGCCCCTGCTGGTGGAGACCCTGGAAAACATCCGCGAGCTCGACGGCCCGCAGTTTCTGCATGTGGTAACCACCAAAGGCAAGGGTTTCGCCCCCGCCGAAGCCGATCCTATTGGCTACCATGCCATCAACAAGATCGAGCCCGTACCCCAGAACAAGCCGGAGCCGGTTGCACCCAAGCCAGCGAAACCCAAGTATGCCAACGTGTTTGGCCAGTGGCTGTGCGATGCCGCGGAAGCGGACGAGCGCATTGTGGGCATTACCCCCGCCATGTGTGAGGGCTCCGACCTATTGACATTTTCACAACGCTTTCCGGACCGCTATTTCGACGTCGCCATCGCCGAGCAACACTCCGTCACCCTGGCTGCGGGCCTTGCATGCGATGGCGCCAAGCCGGTCGTTGCCATTTATTCCACCTTCCTGCAGCGAGCCTATGACCAACTGATTCATGATGTGGCCATACAGAACCTGGATGTAGTGTTTGCCATTGACCGTGCTGGCCTGGTGGGCGAGGACGGCCCCACCCATGCAGGCGCTTTCGACATCAGTTATCTGCGCTGCATCCCCAACATGATCGTGATGACGCCGTCCGATGAAAACGAAACCCGTCAGTTGCTGCACACAGGCATGCTGTTCGAGGGCCCTGCGGCCGTCCGCTATCCCCGGGGCACCGGCCCGGGTGCAGAGATTGTTAAAGAGCTTGCTCCACTGCCTCTCGGCAAGGGTCGCCTGGTAAGGGAAGGGGCGGGCATAGCCATTCTTAACTTCGGCACCCTGCTGACACCTGCCCTGGAAGCGGCTGAAGCCCTGGGTGCCACCGTGGCCGATATGCGATTTGTGAAGCCTCTGGATGAGGACCTGATCCTGTCACTGGCGGAGCGACACGATCTGCTGGTAACCATTGAGGAAAACGCGATAGCCGGTGGTGCCGGCAGTGCCGTAACGGAGTTTCTCAACAGCCGGGATGTCAGCCAGCCGGTACTGCAGATTGGTCTTCCGGATACGTTCATTGACCACGGTAAACATGGTGAACTGCTGTCGTCCTGCGGCCTGGACGCTGAAGGCATTAAACGTACAATTGAAGGCCGCCTGGAGCGAATGAAATACAATCAGTCACTCAAGGCGGTGAAGTAGGGATCAGAGCGTGGGATCATCGTCCTGGTGAGTCTCGAACCAGTGGCCGAGCTTGCTCTGCTTGGTGTTCAGGTAGTGCTCGTTGTGGGGGTTGCGCCCCACGTGCAGCGGCACACGTTCCGCAATCTCAATCCCCAGGTCAGTCAGTGCATCCACCTTGCGGGGATTGTTGGTCATCAGCCTCAGGCTGCTGATACCCAAATGCTCCAGCATGTCACGGCACATGCTGTAGTCCCTCAGGTCGGCCGCGAATCCCAGCTGCTCGTTGGCTTCAACCGTATCCGCCCCCTGATCCTGCAGATTGTAGGCGCGGATCTTGTTCAGCAGGCCGATGCCCCGGCCTTCCTGGCGCAGATACATCAGAATGCCACGCCCCTCGCGGGCAATGCTCCGCAGCGCTTCCTCGAGCTGATAACCGCAATCACAACGCATACTGTAAAGGGCATCGCCCGTCAGACACTCGGAGTGGGTCCGAGCCAGCATGGGCTCGGGGCTGTCAAGATCACCCAGCGTCAGCGCCACATGTTCCTTACCGGTGTCCGGCTCTTCAAAGCCATGCATGTCGAAAACGCCGAAAGGGGTGGGCAACCGGCATGTCTGGATGTAACGAACGGCCACAGTGCTTCCTCGTGGTTCAGTCAATCGGGCCGCGCATTCTATCACGTGGCCACCGTCCTGGCGTAGTCTCTGCACTGCCACTCCTCCGGTATCGGTGATTCATACAGCACTTACGACCCGGGCTCCGAAGCGGACCAGTGACCACTGCGCCCCCCCTTTTTCTCCAGCAGGCGGACATTGTCCACCACCATGCCCCGATCAACGGCCTTGCACATGTCATAGAGCGTCAATGCTGCCACACTGGCGGCGGTCAGGGCTTCCATTTCCACACCCGTCTGCCCCGAGAGCTTGCAGAATGTGGCGATATGAACCGACGCACCGTCCTCGCCCGGCGTCAGCTCCACTTTTACCGATGTCAGGTTCAGGGCGTGGCACAGCGGAATCAGGTCATGGGTTTTCTTGGCCGCCATGATGCCCGCTACCCGCGCAACCGCCAACACATCACCCTTGGGATGCTGCCCTTCCACGATCATTGAGAGGGTTTCAGGGGCCATCCGGATCAGCGCTTCCGCCCTGGCCTCACGTTCAGTGACCGCCTTGGATGTTACGTCCACCATCCTTGCGGCGCCTTTGTCATCAAGATGCGTCAGTTTACTCACAGTCTCTCCAGGGGATCATCGGATGGGTGTCAAAAGATTTATTGTACCAGAGGGCACACGCTCTGCGGACTGATCAATATCAGTCGCCTGACCACCAGAAACTGATACCTGCAACACCCTGAGCACCGGCCCCACGAGCTTCAGCCAAATCTGTCAATCGGAGCCCCCCCAGTGCATAAACCGGCACCGCCGAAGTGGCAACCAGTCCGCGAAAACGGGCCCAGCCCATGCCGGGCGCACCAGGATGGGAGCGGGTTGGCTTTACTGGTCCAAGGGTAATGAAATCCGCCTGCAACTGCGTCGCATGGGCGATTTCCTCTTCA
>CAZFPG010000216.1:0-6186 GCA_964521055.1 uncultured Marinobacter sp. | reverse complement strand
GTCGGCGTCCATGGAACAGGTCAATCAGTGATGCCTCACCCCCAGGTCCGGTGAAAGCGTAATCGTCTTCGACAGGTACCATCGGTAGTCTGCGGCGCTCAGTGGCCAGCGCATCCAGCGCTCGCGTCAGCTTCTTTTCTTTGGCGAGGAGCTCCCGGCGGGATTTTTGCCACTCTTCACGCGATACGACTTTCGGAAGTGCAATCTTACTTGCTGTCATGATCTAGACCTCGTTAGTTCAAGATGTACTTCCTAGTCGAATGGGTAAGATCGATTTCGACAGCATCTATAACGCCCGGCTCATGTTCCGGTTTAGAGCGTCAGCGGAAAACCAAGTTGGAGTTATCGATGCGTGTCCACTAGATCGGGGGGAAGTCCAAGCGGTCGGCTGAGCGGCTTGTTATGCCCTGCGCAATGCGACAGCTCGCAATGTCATGCAGGCGCTACACCAAAAAAAATGGAATTTGAAATAGTAGCTTCTATTGTTACAGCTGCCAATGGCTCTCAGGAACTCGTTGTATGTGGAGGTGGGCCAATAGACGTATCGTTGGTCGGATCAAAAACTGGACGCTACCAATGATGAACAGCCAGATAGCAACTTTTTCCAACGACGGATAAAGAAAGAATACACTCCCCAACAGGAACCAGATCGCTATGAAAAAGTCATTAAGAATACTAACCACTTCATAGCGGCGCCGAATAACTAACTGTTCGTGGCCGACGGTAAGGGTGAGTGGGCTATCGATATGATGCTTGTTGCTCATAGCAAAACCTTAGATTTGTATTAGTGGCAACGGCACAGCGCGGCATAACGATAAGCCGAGCCGCCACAGGCACCGAACCTCGGCATCACGCCTGGGTTCACCCTGAATCAGGCTAATAGTGCGACTATAGTATCACTTCTCAGGAGTAGCAATCCCAGCTAGACCAAGCTCAGGTGACCGCTGCCGCATAGCGACGAAAGGAACGTCGCGGCAGCGGGTCACCTGGAGTGCCGGGAAACATATCAATGTCATTGGCGTTTTTTTTGCTATTTCAGGTCCTTCCGGTTAATTTTGTCTCCTCCTCAAGGATAAATAGGACGTTCAGGTGCAGTACGGACTATCCCCGTTTTTTTGTGTTGTTCGCCGTTCGTGGTTTTTTCCGGTGATGGGAAGCCTGTTGATGGCGTTGTTGCTTACAGGCTGCGGTGGTGACTCAGGTAAGGAGGCGAACGCCGGCGTGGATAATCAGGCCTCGGCCGACCAAGCCGAGGACGGCACTCTCACGCTCTCCGCACGAGACGGCGATATCGACCTGAGCTGGTCCGTCAAGGGCCATATGACAGGGCAGCTCGTTTACCGGAATACCCGGAATGCCACCGACGGAGCCACACTCCTGGCCGATCTCGACGCGGAACAGCGTACCTTTACCGATCAGGATGTCGACACAGGCAGCTATTGGTACTGGATTGAGTTTGAAGGCAGTTCCGGTGTTACGGGCAGATCCAATGTCGCTTCCACCATCGATCTGTCAGCTTCTTCAGACGGACCCGTTGGGTTCGGTGCCGGTACCACTGGCGGCCAAGGTGGCAAAGTTGTGACCGTTACAACGCCGGCTGAACTAACAGCCGCCATTTCTGACGACGTGGCCAAAATCATTCGTATCTCCGGGGTCATTGACTACCGCGATACCGAAGGTTTGACGACGGAATCGGGGTGCACCTATTCAAACAACTCCTGCACCTATAACGGTAAGCAGGAGAAGATTCTTAACGTCACCAATTACTGTTCAGGTCGCACGCTTTATGACATCACCTACGACACAGCCGGTAAAACGCCGCTGAACATCGGCTCAAACAAAACCCTTATTGGGGTGGGTGCCAATTCCGGCATTAAGGGAAAAGGCCTGCGGATGGCCGGCGGCGTGTCGAACATTATTATTCGCAACCTGTCCATTACCGACATCAATGACGGTACAATCTGGGCCGGGGATGCCCTGACCATTAACAATGCATCCAACATCTGGATCGATCACAACTACATCGCACGTGTCGGACGCCAGTTCATTGTCACCGGATGGGAGACTGCGCAGAACGTTACCATTTCCGGCAACTATCTGGACGGAACCACCGACTACGGTCATTACTGTGATCAGCGCCATTACTGGACAGCCCTGTTGGTGGCGGAAAATCAAAGCATCACCATGGTCGGCAACCGTATCTCCATGACCTCAGGCCGTTCACCCAAATTCGGTAAGCAGGATACAGCCTCAAGTGCTGGCATTTTACATATGGTGAACAACTACTTCGATCAGAACTATGGCACAGGCTTCGCTGGCGATGCGGCCGGCACCGTACTGATGGAAGGTAATTACTATGAACAAGCCGATGATTACTTTGTTCCGATCTCATCTGACAGTACTGGCATGCCGCTGTATGCGCCATTGGATCTGAACATCAGTTCAACCACCACGACATGTCAGCCTCTGCTGGGGCGTGACTGTGCGGCAAACTATGACACCAACGCCCCCAGTAATTTTGTGATTAACGCTTCAGCCATGTCTGCTATTGAGGCAAACAGCTCTTGGTTGGACGCCGTAAAGTCGATCAAACCCAAAAGCTACTCTGAGGTAAAATCACAACGTTTTGGCCCTCAAGCCGATATTACTGATTAGGGAATGAAGTGCAGGCAACCACCGGGCATCCGAGTGACGCACATTGTTAGAGAATTCTCGGTTACTCGTGCTGTAAGACATTAATGAGCTTCCCGAATGGATCTCGCACATAAAACCGGCGGACACCCCAAGGCTCACTTACTGGTCCGTACTCAATCTTAATATTTCCGCCTGTCACTCTCTCCAGCGCAACCTCCAAGTCATCGACTTCTATAGAGAGATCAGGGACTGGCGTGCCTGAGCCACCTTCCGATGCCACGCTTACCTGAGTGGTCATTTCTTCGCCCGAGCTATAGGTTCTTATCCACCCATGATCCATCACGACCTTGAGCCCAAAGATGCCCGCATAGAACTTCTCTGCTTCTGATGGGCTAGCTGCCGCGATATTGGAGACTATGCGTTTTACTATCATTCTAGCTCCAAAAGGCTGGATGCAATTTGCTCTAGAGATTATGGCTCCCCACTAGGGGGCAGCACCATGAAAAACATAGCACACAGTTTATTGGCCTGGATACGCACAAAAACTCCATCGCCGTTGCCAGAATTGGTCGGCCACATCCGGGCCATTGCCCGGGAAGTGGTGAGAACCCACGAATATCAGCATCCCCATGAAACACTAATCGCGAGGGTCCCCAAGTGGCGCATTCAAGCGGTCCCTGTAAACTTCAATCCTGCACACCCGATTGGCGGGGAAAAATGACCCTGTAAAGGCTGCGCCATACCACCGAATCCAGCGGTGCAAACCGTAAGGCCCGACCAATCGCACCCCAAGCTGTGGCTAATCTTCCAGTCGCGGCGAAATAGCGGGCTTTTCGGCAGTAGAAGCGAGCCAGGCCCCAGCGGATTTCCCAGGGTTTGAGCGTGCTCCCGTATTCCTCAATAAAATCCCGAACAATATATTCGTTCGCCGCAAATCGGCGGTCCTTGTTGCTGGAAATCTGGTCCGGCATGACCCGGTAATAGCCCCAATACTCGGGAACATAATGGAACGTAAAGCGGGCCGAAAAACGCAGCCAGATATCGTAATCGTCTGCAACGCCGTAACGGCTGGAAAACCCACCCATGGCATCGAAACATTCCCGCCGAGCCATCACCGTGTTGATGCTGACACTATTGTCCACCAACATCTGGCGGGCAATCCGCCCAGAGTAGCGACGCATATTCTTACGGGACAACTCGCGGCCCTGTTCATCGATCATGATTTCATCACTGTGGAGGATATCCACGTCCGGATGAGCTTTCATCAGCATCACCTGTCGTTCCAGCTTCTCGGGCACCCACAGGTCATCAGAGTCGAGAAAGCATACTAATGCCCCCCGGGCATACTGAAGCCCCAGATTCCGAGCGATACTTTGACCCTGGTTTTCCTGAAAATGATACTGAATACGGTCATCATCCAAGTAGCTGGCCAGGCTTTCACGTGTGCCATCCTGGGAGCCATCATCGATGACCAACAGCTCCCAATGCCTATACGACTGGGCTAACACAGACTCTACAGCCAGTGTAATGGTCCGCTCACGGTTGAAGGTGGGCGTGATAATGCTGACCAGTGGTTCTGGAGCAGCCATAAGAGTTCCTTAACCCCTAGCCAAGAAAAGTTACCTGTTCCCAAGCATATATGCACGAAGCTGCCGCTCCTCTCGCATGACATAAAGGACGAGAACCCGATTCTCATCCTCACGATAAAAAATGCGACATGGTGGAACCACTAACTCCCTGTAAACCGAATCAGGGAGCTCTGGAGGAATCCGTCCGGATCGGGGAAAGCCTTCCAAACACTCGGTCTTATCGAAAACCTCTTGAACCAGATCACTTGCGGCAAGAGGATTATCCAGAGCAATGTACTCAGCGATGGCATCCAGTTCCTGAAGGGCCGGCTCCGTCCAGATTACTTCAGCCATTTACTCATTTTCTCCCTGGCCTCACTCTGGCTGTACGTTCTTCCCTCAAGTACAGCACGCTCTCCCCGCGAGAGCCCCTCAAGCAGCTCAAGGCGACGCTGCATGAACTCGTAATCCTGCACATCGACAAGGTACGCGGATGGCTTACCATGCTCCGTGATCAGTATCGGTTCTTTAGACAAGTGCAGATCTGCCAGAATCTTTGTGGCTTGGCGCTTGAGGTTTGTAACTAGCTCAACTTTCATGGATTCACCCCGACTCAGACTGACAGTGACACTATAGTGTCACTTCTCGGGTGAGGCAATCACAGTCACTTGTTATCTGCTTTCAATGTCCCGGCTCCCATTCGGGATACGCCACAATGTGAGAGCCATACTCTAGCCAGGGTACTTCGTGTGAGCTCCAGATCTGACGCTCGGGTCTGCTGAGTGGATCATCATCCAGAGTTGCCACCCGCAAAACCACATGAGGACGTCCCTCTTTTTTCGCTACCAGGTGGGAGCCGCAATTTGAGCAGAAGTAACGCAGCTTACCGGGTGAAGACTCGAAGCTCCTCAGCATGTCCTCACCTCTAGTCCACCGAAAATGCTCATGGAGCACTCCTGACCCGGTATTGAAGGCCGCCGAATGAGCTTTTTGGCATGTTCTACAAGAGCAGTGCTGAATCGCCGTATCTAGCCGATCCACCTCGTACCCGACTCCGCCACAAAGGCAACTTCCTTTCATTTCTCACTCTCCAAAGAGCCAACACAGATAACGCTGGAATAAGGGGCGTCCGGTGAAGGCCCCAGGCCGGAACAAACCTAATTGACTGGTGAACTGGCGCTGCCACCGTAGCATGACCTCAGCACCTTATGACGATGCCTGAAGACGAGCCGGTAAACAGGTGCCAGAACTTATTGATTAAAGAACTGGACTCCTCCGCAAAACCCAGGTGACGATCAATACTCTGGAGGAGCCGTCATACGGATGAGAGGGCTCAGTTCCCTATTCACCCCGTCCATGGTGGGAAGCCTGCTGACATCTTCCGGGCCGATCTCAAGATTGCTCGATACTTCAAATTTCACTGTGATCTTCCGTGACTGGTGTTGTTATGCAACTCCATACCAACTTACTTTCCAGAATACTGAGCAAAAACCTCTTCCCCTGTCAGATCCCTCGTTTTCTCTGAAAACGAGTAAAAAGAAGGCTTCTGATCGATAAATATCTGTTCAGAGAGCCTCCACTCACCGTCGCCGTCAAAGAGCCCAACAGGAATTGCGTAGTGCCCCTCTTCCTTTAAGCGGTAGAACAGATGAGTGCCACATTTCTGGCAAAAGCCGCGTTCAGCCCAATCTGACGAATCGAAGGTAGATATGTGTTCTTTGCCTTCGAAAACGACTTTGCTTCCACACTCGACGGCAAGAAGTGGACTGCCACCCCACTTTCGGCACATCAAGCAGTGACAAGCACCAATGCTATTACTCTTTGGTTTAGCAGTGACATGGACTGCACCGCAGAGACAAGCACCACGTTGTTCTGATATCGATGCCATGATTTCCTCCTACAGATGCATAGACATTATGACTCCCCACCAGGGGGGGCACCATGAAAAAACATAGCACACTGTTTATTGGCCTGGGTGCCATAC
>CAZFPG010000215.1:0-6196 GCA_964521055.1 uncultured Marinobacter sp. | reverse complement strand
CCAGTAACTGTTTTTCGGCAGGTTGCTACAAATCTGAAACAAAAAAAAGCAACCCGGAGACTTCCATGCAGAAGAATCCGGGTTGCGGACTGGCCCAATCAGTTATCTGAACCCATCAGGCGCCAACCACACCTCCGTCATCCCTGGTAACGATCACTGTCGCATCCCGGGGACGGTCCTCGGATGCATCAGGCCAGTTACCCCGCGGGTGCTGGATATTCACAAACATGGTTTTTACATCTGGCGTTGTCACAACGCCCGTCACTTCGCAATTCTGTGGGCCAACAAAGAACCGCTTGATTTCACGGGTAACCGGATTGGCCGCCAACATCATGTTGTTCTGGTAGGGTGGCGCCCAACTACCATCAGTCTGGATCCAGAGGCGTCCGTTGTAGTCAAACCAGAGACCGTCCGGGCTGTTGAAGATATTCGTGTCGTCCAGCGTGACGACCGCTTCGCCGTCGACAACGGTTTCTGTTCCCTGCTCCCCGGCGAACACGAAAATGTCCCAGTCGAAACTGGTTGCGGTGTGGTCACTTCCAGCTTCCGCCCAGCGAATGATATGACCGGTGGCGTTTTCAACGATCGGGTTGGCGGCATTTACGTCATCATAGCCTTCCTTGCCACGATTACTGTTGTTGGTCAGCGTAAAGTAGACATCGCCGGTTTTCGGATCAACGGCGCCCCACTCCGGGCGGTCCATTGTGGTCGCACCGGCAATATCAGCAGCCAGACGGGTATTCACCAGAACATCGGCCTGGTTCTCGAACCCGTCAAACTGGATATCGCCCACCATGGTGCCCTGAGCGGCAGCAACCTTGCCGGCAAAGTCTGCATCCTCCAGATCCAGTGCCAGCCAGTCACCCGAGCCGTCGTCGTTGAATCGCGCAACGTACAGCGTACCCTCATCCAACAGGTAGCCACCGGCCATCGCGGCATGATAGGGCTTGGAAGAGACAAACTTGTAGATGTATTCGAAGCGGGAATCATCACCGGAATAGCAAACCACCGGCTCCCCCTCTTTTGCAGGCGCAAAGATCACACCCTCATGGCCGAAACGGCCCAGAGCGGTCCGTTTCTGGGGTTTGCTCTCGGGAGTGAAAGGATCAATCTCAACCATGTAGCCGTAGGTGTTCGCTTCGTTCCGGTAATCCTCGGTTGCTGAAGCGCCCGTGGTTGAAACGTTGAATCGCATGTATTCGTCGGCGTCGGTATCAGCCAGTTCCCAGTCATAGCGAGAGCTGTCATTTACGCCATGACGTACATACTCACGGGGGCGCTGGGCATCGGTGGTCGCAAAATACCCATGCCAGTTTTCCTCCGCCGCGAGGTAGGTTCCCCATGGTGTCGGGCCCATCGCGCAATTGTTCAGGGTACCGCGGGTTTCGGTAGCATTCGTGCTGTAAGCAGTCGCCAGCTTGCTGTAGCCACGAACCGGTCCCCGAATATCCATTGGGGTATTACCTGTGATGCGCCGGTTAAACGGGCTGCCAAACACAATATCCCATGTACCGTTGCCGTCACGCCTGATGTGAATCACGGATACACCGTGCGCGGCAATTTCCTTACGGACTTCGTCTACCGGCCGAACGCCACCGTTATCGCCAGCCTTGGTCGGGCCATTGGCATGCAATGCGTTCTGGTTGATGTACTCATGGTTCATCACCAGCAGCCCTTCCGTTGAGCTGTTGCCACCGGCTTTCTGGTCAATCGGGAAAAAGTGCACACCGTCATGATGCATACCGACCTGGTTTTCCTGATCAGCACCGGTGTTGGTGCCGTCAGCCCGGTATTCCGGGTAGTCTCCGGTTATGGGCGTTCCCCAGGGGACAAAGGTCTGGGCAGAATAACCTTCCGGAACCACAACACGGTTTTCGTTGGAAACCGCGACCGGCTTGAACCCGAGCTCGGTACCTGACTGGGCACCGCCGTCAGGGCTGCCGTTGTCATCGTCGTCACTGTCGGAACAGCCAGCGAGCCCCATACCCATGACGCCGGCCAGGGCTGCGCCAACGCTTCCTTTCATCAGGGTGCGTCGCTGCATCCGTGCCCGCAGCACATGCGCAAAGGAAGTGTTACTTGAGTGGTTAACAACGGGCTCGTAGTTGGGATCCAGATAGTTCGGATCCAGATCATGCTTTGCCATGGTCCTGTCTCTCTCGGGTGGTTTATGGGTATTTCCGAGAGCCCATTGTTGGTGGCAAACGTGACAGAATGCAGACAAACGGAAGTCAATTCCTTTAATCTTTCCTTACAGAACCAGAAGAGCCCGCTCCTTCAGGGGCGGGCTCTTCTGTTGGCTTTGTAAATCTTCGGGGCCAGCCATTCCCCGATTGGGTTCGGAGAATTTATTGCTCCATGGAATCACCTGCCTCCTCGGCAGCTTCTCCCATTTCCTCGCCAGCTTCTTCTGCAGCTTCGCCTGTTTCTTCAGCGGCGTCGTCAGCAGCGTCCTTGGTTTCGTCCCAGGCGCTGTCGTTCTGGCCGGTGGCGTCTTCATAGGTCTCTTCGGCAGCATCGCCGGCATCATCCGCCATATCCTCGATGTTATCACCGGCTTCGTCTAAATCCGCTCCTTCGTTATCGTCCTGGCTGCAGGCAGCGAGGCCCAGCGTCATAAGTAGTGCCAGTGCGCTCAGTGTCAGCTTGTTCATAACCATGTCCCTTCGTTGGCTTGTGAAAACAACAGCGACAAGTCTACGGCCATGGTAGAGCCGGCACAATTACCTGCCGATTACGTTTTTGTTAGTAGCGACAATAAGTTAGGAAAAGCAATAACCTGCTGGTATCAATTTGTACAAGCCACTGCTCGGCCGTCGATCGTCAGTATGTGATCAAGGCGGACCATATGCCCCCGGCCCAGGAAAACAAACTCCTGGCCGGCCCTGCTGAACAGGTCGCGGATCACATCGTGGATGGTCTGAACCTGGCCGGCATCGTCGCGATAGACGATTTCCGCCAGTCTTGAGGAGGTCAGGTATTCCCTGAGCAGATTGTGAACTTCACAGCGCACGGGCTGATAGGCGTTGGAGGCATGTCCAGACGTCATGGCTGGCTTTTCCCTGTGAATTAAGACGGGGCATAAAAATGCCCCGGGGCGCCGGATACAGCGCCAACCCGGGGCATGCCTACAGTCTGGTTCAGATTGGGTCAATCTGCCAGTCTATCGCTCATCACAGTGCACTCTCGCTCGCGCAGATGGCAGTGACGCCCAGTTGAGTGAAAATATTGACTCCGCCAACACCCACGGTTACCTCATTAAAGTCCTCCGTCGTATCGAACACGAGGAACCCTGCATCTTCGGCATTCAACAGCCCGAGAAAGTCCAGATCCGCAAGACTCAGATCCGTAAAACTTTCTTGCTCGGCGCCATGGAGCCTGGTGGTCACTGTTATGGCACCAAGCAAGCTCAGATTCAAAAGCTGATCCGGCTCCCTGATTGCCACGCCCAGTTTATTGGGCCCTTCGTAGATCTCGCCGTTGTCGACGGCGTCGAGATCAACCGTACCAACAAGGCTGAGCGGGACATTAATGGTGGCGGAGTTAAGGAAGTTGCCGTCAACAACATTCTCCGGCTCATCGACACAGCCGTTCAGGCACAGCAGCGAGGTATCGCCAGTTGCGACGGCATCAGGCGCCTGTAGCGGTTTGAAAGGTGCACTTGCCGCCGTTCCACAGGCGTACGCGGTGGCCGGATCGCTGTCGTCGACAGGGTCACAGGCATCACCGATACCGTCGCTATCGGTGTCAGTCTGATTTGCGTTGGCTGTGTCAGGACAGTTGTCTTCGCTGTCGGGAACACCATCGCCATCGCGGTCGTTTGTGTCCTCACAGGCATCACCTACGCCGTCACCGTCACTGTCTTCCTGTCCGGGATTGGATGTACCAGGGCAGTTATCGTCCACATCCCTGATCCCGTCACCATCGGTGTCTGCATCCGCAGCTGTACAGTCCGGATCGGGATTGCGTGGGCAGACATCAAGGGAATTGTCGACACCGTCACCGTCAATATCCGGATCACAGGCGTCGCCGATGCCATCACCATCCATATCTTCCTGATCAGGGTTTGACACAAGAGGACAGTTGTCGTCGCTATTCACAACCCTGTCGCCATCCTGATCCAGTTGACCGACGTCTCCGTCAATCGGATCCTCGGATATACTCCCCCCATTTGATCTGCAACCAGCCAGCGCCAGCAGCGTCATCACCAATAAAACCATATACCAGTTAAATCGGGTCGTTTTCATTGTGTTGCTCCTTTTACTACAGCTCAGCGTGACAGCACGTTGAATTCAACGCGGCGATTCCGCTCCCGTCCTTCTTCCGTTTCATTACTGCGCACAGGCTCTGACTCGCCGTAGCCTGTTGCGGTCATCTGGTCGGGCGATACACCCAGGTCAATCAGGTAATTGCGCACTGACTCCGCCCGTTTCTGGGAGAGTTCACGGTTGTATTCCTCTGCCCCGACGCTGTCGGTATGGCCGGCGAGCTCCACCTCCAGGCCCGGCTGGCCTTTGAGGGCATCCGCTGTACGGACCAGCAGATCCCGCGCGTTGGCTGTCAGCCGGTCTGAGTTGAAGTCAAAGGTGACTCCCAGCAGCACGACGGACTGCTCCTGGTCGGTTTTGACGCAGCCTACCGAGTCCACCTCCAGGCCCTCCAGGGTATTCGGACACTGGTCAATACCATCAACCACGCCGTCATTGTCGGAGTCAGCAAAGTCCTTCTCTACCACCACTTCACGCTCAACCACCCTTGTCTTCTCGACAACTTCTGTGCGGGTAACACCAATCGGGAAAGTGAGACCTACGCTGAACTGGATGTCAGACTGACCATCATCAAAGGAGTCATAGAAATAACGGGCGTCACCGCGGATACGGAGCCCGGACTGAGTCAGGGGAGAGGTCATGACGCCAAGCCCGATATTGGCAAAACCACCGAATTCACTCGAGGAGTTGTTCGCCATATCGTTCCTGGACACACCGCCACCGATCACGCCATAGGGGGTAAATTCCTGATCGTCGAAGAATCGGTAGCTCAGATCAGCACCCAGGCCCTGCTGATAGTCATCAGTAACGCCTGACACGCCGGTTTCAATAACACCGGCGAAGCCCTGGGGCTCAAGCCACCAGTGCCGGTCCAGGCGGATGCCGTAGATCAACCTCACCGCAGAGCCATGTTCATCGGTACGGTCGCCATCCGGTTCAATGTAGACGCCCATGGCCGACAACTCCCGGTCGTGCCGGAGGCTGTCGGCGTTAACGATTCCTGGTGCCAGCAACACAATCAAACCTGAGGCTAGCAATGAAGGTACTTGTTCTAGTGTCCTCATTCCGTTGTTTCTCTCTTGGTGTGGGGGACATTCCTTCGTGTGATATGAACCACACATTCGCCGCCAAGATTACCGGCCTCAAAAATGGCGTTGATTGGCTTGTCCGTCGCTCGATTTGATCGAAAATGCCATGTCTTCATCAGGCGAAAACCAGAGCGATAGATTCAAACGGAATAATTATTAAGAAAGAGAACGAAACTTATCCCCGTATGTACCTGACCATGAAACATTTTTAATGGCGCGAGGTAGCAGGCGCAATGAGAGATGAGGGACAGAGAGAGTGACTTGCGGTAAATAACTAGAGGCAATATTGCTTGTTGAATAGTTTTTTTATTTCTAAATATTCTATAAACGCAATTCAGAGCATCAGCCTGAACAGAGAAATGGCAACCGGGAGCAGGCAGACTCTGCACTGCCCCCGGCAAGCCGTGCTTGCCGGCTACGGCTGCCGCAGCACTAGAACCACTCCGGCTTCATATTCATGCAGGTGTCGTCCTGGTTCCTGAGCAGTACCAGGTCCTGCGCCACCGTCGGCAGTTCCCAGTGGAAGAAGTACTGGGCAGCCTGCAGCTTGCCCTGGTAGAAACTCCGCTCGTCATCGCTGTTGGCCGAGCCCAGTGCCTTGGCGGCGGCATTGGCCTGGCGCAGCCACATCCAGGACACAATAATGTGACCGAACAGGTGCAGGTAGCAGGAGGCGTTGGCCAGCACCCGGTCCGGGTCTTCCGACATCAGGGACTTACCCAGGCTCTGGGTGACCTTGACGGCCTGCTGCAGGGTTTCACTCAGTGACAGCGCCCACTGCTGGCAACGCTCGGTGGTGGCGGCTTCCAGGTCCACCTGCATTTCCTGCATCAGCAATTG
>CAZFPG010000214.1:0-6241 GCA_964521055.1 uncultured Marinobacter sp. | reverse complement strand
GGTTACTGGGCAAATTGTTAGCTCAAGCATAACCCAGGGTTAACAAAATAAAAGCCTGGATGTATGACAATAAGTTAGTGATCAGCCAAAATAGGCACCTTATTTCCATACAATTTTTTATACAGCAACGTAATGCGCGTCCTACAACGATAAAAAGGAGCAAGCAGTGGCTATTACTGTCTCTATTGAGCTGAACCGTGAGCTGGACCTTCCGGCCGGGTATGACAGGGTTTTTGATCTTCTTGCGGATGTTCCGGCATCAGCCAGCCATTTCCCCAAGGTGCAGAATCTGGTGGACCTTGGCGACAACACCTACCGTTGGGAAATGGAAAAGGTAGGGGTGGACAAGCACGCCATCCAGTCTATCTACGCCTGTAAATACTACGCTGACCGGGACAACGGCAAAATTACCTGGGAGCCGGTGAAGGGTGAGGGTAATGGTGTTGTAAAAGGCTCCTGGACCATCAAGGCGAAAGACGACAACACCACCTCGGTGAAATTCCAGACCAATGCCGAGTTGACCGTGCCACTGCCGAGCCTGCTGAAGCTGGCGATCAGCCCGGTGATCAAGCACGAGTTCAACAGCCTGGTGGATACCTATATGAACAACCTGAAGAAAGCGTTCTGATGGCTACCGCTATCAAGGGTATAAAGGCCATTGCGGGACGCGGGGAGTGATAAAAGGTATAATGCGCGCAGACAATTTTCCGGCATTTGCCGATAGATGACTTTGGAGTCCCCATGGCCGAACGCAAGGCTCGGGTAGAAAGAAATACCCTGGAAACACAGATCACCGTTGAAATCGATCTCGACGGCACCGGCAAGTCCAGTTTCGACACCGGCGTGCCCTTCCTTGAGCACATGATGGACCAGATCGCCCGCCACGGGCTGGTGGACCTGAACATTGTCTCCAAGGGTGACCTACACATAGATGACCACCACACGGTGGAAGACATCGGCATCACCCTGGGCCAGGCCTTCAAGCAGGCGGTGGGCGACAAGAAAGGCATTCGCCGTTATGGCCATGCCTACGTGCCGCTGGACGAAGCACTGTCCCGCGTGGTCATCGATCTGTCCGGCCGCCCAGGCCTGATGATGGATGTGCCCTATACACGGGGAGCCGTAGGTGGATTCGACGTGGACCTGTTTGCCGAGTTCTTCCAGGGCTTTGTAAACCACTCCATGGTCACCCTGCACATTGACAACCTGAAGGGCAAGAATACCCATCACCAGATTGAAACCGTGTTCAAGGCCTTTGGCCGCGCCCTGCGCATGGCCATTGAAATGGACGAGCGCATGGCGGGCATCACACCGTCCACCAAGGGGTCGCTGTAAGCGGCCCCTGGACTCAAATAAAGAACCACGATTCGGGAAGTCTCTCTTCACATGAAAACCGTTGCCATTATCGACTACGGCATGGGTAACCTTCATTCCGTTAGCAAAGCGGTTGAGCACGTAGCACCGGATACCCGCGTACTGGTCACCGACAACGCCGACCAGATCCGCGCTGCGGACCGGGTGATACTGCCGGGCGTGGGCGCCATCCGCGACTGCATGGCGGAAATCCGCCGCCTGGGCATTGACGACCTGGTACGGGAAGTCTCCGCCGACCGGCCTTTGCTTGGCATCTGCGTAGGAATGCAGGCCCTGCTGTCCCGCAGCGAGGAAAACGGGTGGGTAGACTGCATCGATCTGTTCCCCTCGGAAGTCCGCTTCTTCGGTGACAACCTCACCGAGAACGGCGAACGCCTGAAAGTGCCCCACATGGGCTGGAACGAAGTCCACCAAACCATGGACCACCCGCTCTGGCAGGGCATCCCCGACGACGACCGCTTCTACTTTGTGCACAGCTACTACGCCGAAGCAGACGGCAACCCGGATATCGCCGGCCGAACCCATTACGGTGTCGATCTGGCAGCGGCAGTGGCGAGAGACAACATCTTTGCGGTGCAGTTCCACCCGGAAAAAAGCGCACGGGCGGGGCTGCAGTTACTGAAAAACTTCACAAACTGGACCGGAAAAAGCTAGCAGGCAAATAGTAAAGTAGTGCTTCGCCGGAGCGGATGCCCTGTTCGGGGACGTCAAAAACATGGATGTTTTTGTCGAGCGTACACGGACGTATCAACAGCGTGCCCCGAACAGGGCATCCGCTCCGGCGGAGCACGGGCGATCAAACTCCACTGCTGGCAGCAAGCCAAAACCAGTCCAAAGGAAAAGAAAACATGCTGATCATCCCGGCCATAGACCTCAAAGACGGCAAGTGCGTAAGACTGCGCCAGGGCCGCATGGACGACTCCACCGTGTTCGGCGACGACCCCGTAGACATGGCAACTCGCTGGGTCGACGCCGGCGCACGCCGCCTGCACCTGGTGGACCTGAACGGCGCCTTCGCCGGCGAGCCCGTCAACGGCGAAATCGTCCAGGCCATCGCCCGCAAATATCCGGACCTGCCCATCCAGATTGGCGGCGGTATCCGCTCCGCCGAAACCATTGAGGCCTACTTCAAAGCCGGCGTACAGTGGGTAATTATTGGCACCAAGGCCGTCAAGGAACCGGAATTCGTCACTGAAATGTGCAGGAAATTCCCAGGCCACATTATCGTAGGCCTGGACGCCAAAGACGGCCGTGTTGCCACCGATGGCTGGGCCGAAGTATCCGAAGTCATGGCCACCGACCTGGCCAAACGCTTTGCCAACGACGGTGTTGACGCCATCGTCTACACCGACATCAGCCGTGACGGCATGATGCAGGGCGTGAACGTGGAAGCCACCGCTGCGCTTGCGGAAGAGGGCGGCATTCCCGTCATCGCCTCCGGCGGCGTTACCAACATGGATGACCTCAAGCGCCTGGCAACCGTGGCCGACAAGGGCATTCTTGGTGCCATCACCGGCCGTGCCATCTACGAAGGCACCCTGGACGTGGCCGAAGCCCAGGCCTTCTGCGACAGCCTGAAGGGGTAAGACGATCATGGCTCTGGCAAAACGCATCATACCCTGCCTCGATGTCGACAAAGGCCGCGTTGTAAAAGGCGTCAACTTTGTCGATATCCGCGATGCCGGTGATCCGGTGGAAGTGGCCCGCAAGTACAACGAGCAGGGCGCTGACGAAATTACCTTCCTGGACATCACTGCCAGCCACGAAAGCCGCGACACCACCTACGAAACCGTGGAGCGCATGGCGGCCGAAGTGTTTATCCCGCTGACGGTTGGTGGCGGTGTGCGTACCGTGGAAGACATCCGAAAACTCCTCAACGCTGGCGCCGACAAGGTGTCCATCAACACCGCAGCGGTGTTCAACCCGGAATTTGTCCGCGAAGTCGCCGACCGCTTTGGCAGCCAGTGCATCGTTGTAGCCATTGATGCCAAACGGGTCAGTGGCGAAGGCGAAGAGCCGCGCTGGGAGATCTTCACCCACGGTGGCCGCAAGCCTACAGGGCTGGATGCCGTGGAGTGGGCCCGCAAGATGACCACCATGGGTGCCGGTGAGCTGCTGCTGACCAGCATGGACCGGGACGGCACCAAGATTGGCTTTGATCTGGGCCTGACGCGGGCGATCAGTGACGCGGTGTCGGTGCCGGTGATTGCTTCCGGAGGGGTTGGGGAGCTTCAGCATCTGGCGGACGGTGTGACCGAGGGGCGTGCGGATGCGGTGCTGGCGGCGTCAATCTTTCACTTCGGGCAGCATACGATTCCAGAGGCGAAAGCGTTTATGAAGGCGCAGGGGATTGTGGTTCGGGAGTAGGGCGGGAATTGGGTTGTCGGATTACGGCTTCGCCTAATCCGACACCTTGTTTAAACCCTACTCCTGCTTCGCCAATGCCGGCCGAATCTGCCGCTTCTCTCCTTCCGCAAACATCGGCCGGTTGCCATTCCTCATGGCCCACACACCACTGACGGTGGCGATGGCTATGCCTTCTTCATCCAGTTCCGGCAATCGCTTCTCCAGATAATCCACGGTTACCTTGTGAGGATGGCCGATGCCAATGGCGCTGCCGTTCTGTTTTGCCCGCTTGATCAGCAGCCGGAACTGTTTGTCCACATATTCTTCGGTCTGTTCGTGGTCAAGAAACACATCACGGGTAAGGGTAGGAATGCGATAGGCGGCGGCCACGTCGCCGGCAATGGAAGAGGCAATGGTGCGGCTGTCGACGAAATAGACGGGATAGTGGTCCAGCTCCGACATTACCCAGTCCATGGCTTCCAGTTGCTGGGTAAGCAGGCTGCCCATGTGGTTGTTCACGCCACGAACATGGGGGATGGACTGGAGTGCACGCCGCAACGTTGTCGACATACTGTCTTTGTCCATCCCGGGGCTGAGACCGCCGGGGCCAAGGCCAATATTGCGGGTGTTGGCCATGGGGGCATGAAGCATGATTTCCTTCTGCTCCAGGTGCGCCTGCTCTGCCAGTTCGGTGGTGTGCCTGCGGTAGGGCAGGAAGGCCAGGGTGATTGGTTGCTCCAGCCCTATTAATCTCCGGCCCTCCACCAGGTTGTGCCCCATGTCATCAATAATGATGGCGATGGTGGGCGGCACCTGGCGTGAGCTGTCCAGCTCTTCCCCGAAAACCGCCGGAGAAGACATCGCCAGGGTGGCAGCAATCAGCGAAGCTAATACTTTCAATCCGCGCTTTCCTGTTCCGGCTTGTTCCGCTTGTTGAGAATGCCCAACCCCTTCAGCAGGTTGAGTGCCGAGCGCAGCTGGAAATCCTTGCTTGCGGGGGTGCCCTGGCTTTCCTCTGCGGCAGATTCCTTGCCCTCTTCACGGCCTTCCAGATGGCCGCTCAGGTCCGCCTCAGTAAAGAACGGCTGGCCGTCCAGTTCAGTGAGCTCCGCAGGCTTCACTTCAATATCCGGCTTGATGCCCTTGGCCTGGATGGAGCGGCCGTCAGGGGTGTAATAGCGAGCCGTTGTCATCTTGATGGCATGGGTTTCATCCAGCGGGATAACGGTCTGGACGCTGCCCTTACCGAATGACTGGGTACCCATGACGACTGCGCGCTCATGATCCTGCAATGCACCGGCAAGGATTTCCGAAGCGGATGCTGAGCCGCCGTTGATCAGGACCACTATCGGGGTATCCGGCATCACATCGCCCGGTTTGGCGTTGAAGCGCAGGCGTGAGCTCTGGATCCGGCCCTCGGTGTAAACAATCAGTCCTTCGTCAAGCAGGGCGTCTGCCGCTTCGACCGCGGCCTGCAGAATGCCGCCCGGATTGTTGCGCAGGTCGATAATGAGGCCATCCAGATCACTACCATGTTCCTTTTCAAGATCTTCCAGTGCCTTAGTGAACTGGGAACCGGTGTCTGCCTGGAACTGGGTGATCCGGACATAGCCATACCCATTCTCAATGATGCGGGACTTGATGCTGGTGACCTTGATGACATCCCGCTCCACATCAATCTCGATGGGCGCGGATTCGCCCTCGCGCATGATCGTCAGTGTGAGCACGGTACCTGGCTTGCCGCGCATCAGTTTGACGGCTTCTTCGAGGGACATACCCTTGACCGGCTGGTCGCCCAGCTTGATGATCAGGTCACCGGCCTGTACGCCGGCTTTCTGGGCGGGTGTGTCGTCGATGGGCGAGATAACTTTTACGAACCCGTCTTCCATGCCGACTTCAATACCAAGCCCGCCAAACTCTCCGGAAGTGCTCTCTTCAAGTTGTTCGTAGTCTTTCGGGGCCAGATAGGTGGAATGAGGGTCCAGATCCGACAGCATGCCCTTGATGGCGCTTTCGAGAAGTTGGCGATCATCAACCTCTTCCACGTAGGCGTCCTTTATGCGGCCGAACACCTCTGCGAATTTGCGCAGGTCATCCAGGGGCAACTGTTCTTCCGGATCCGGAAGTTCAATTTCAACCTGTTCACCGTGCTGAATGCCTTGCAGCAGGTGCTCTGAGTCGTCATCGGTTTCCTGGGCGTGAATCAGGCCGGGCAGGGCGGTCAGGCAGGCGGCAAGGGCGAGTGCGCTCATGGTTGCGGCATGGTTAAAACATCTTACCCGTCTCATTCACGTATCCTGTGTTGTTCCGATGACTGTTTGGTTCCCGAGTATTGCCGGACAGTATGGCTCTACCAGATTGATTTGTCAGCCTTCAGGGTATTACGAGCGGACTCAGCGATTGCCGAGCCAGCGCCGTGGGTTGTCTGGTTTACCATTGTGGCGGATTTCGAAGTACACGGCGGGGTCGTCGGTACCACCGGTGCGGCCAGCCTGGGCAATGGCCTCTCCTGCATCCACCC
>CAZFPG010000213.1:0-6246 GCA_964521055.1 uncultured Marinobacter sp. | reverse complement strand
ATCGAAAAATTTCGGATTCGGCTCAGTTCAGTCACAGACAATGAATACTCATAAAATACGAAGGATTGAGCCCGGGTGGGCCGTCACCGGACTCCGGCGACGGCGTGATTTTACCGGTTACCGGCCGCCATTGCCATGATCAGGAAGTCAGCGGCCGCTCATATTGCCGAATCAGAAAGCCAATAAGCGCATCTTCATCCAGCGGATAGCTGAACAGGTTGCCCTGACACTGGGCGCAGCCGGCGCTTCTGAGAAAACTCAACTGCTGCGGAGTTTCCACGCCCTCAGCCACAACCGTGAGATGTAGTTTCCTGGCCAGCGCAATCACAGCCGAAGCCACGTCCGTTGCACTGACGTTGTAGGGAATATCGCGGATAAAGCGGTGATCAATCTTGACCACATCCAGCGGCAGCTGCTGCAGCGCCACCAGCGAACAGGAACCGGTGCCGAAATCATCGAGTATCAGGCAAACGCCCATGTCGTGAAGGGAAACCAGAAGCTCCCTGAGCATTCGTGGATCTTCATTCAGCAGTTCCGCCGGCAGTTCGAGTTCCAGGCGCTCCGGCGACACGCCGGTTTCGGTGATAACCTGGCGCATCATGTCCAGGAAACCGGAATCCGTCAGCTGCCGCACTGACAGGTTTACTGCCATTTTCAGGGACTCGAACCCGGCACGCTCCAGTGCCTGGACCTGGATGCAGGCCTGGCGCAATGCCATTTCCCCAAGCCGGACAATCAGCCCGGTTTCCTCCGCCAGGGATATGAACTGCTGGGCACTGACCAGCCCTTTCTCGGGATGATGCCATCGCAGGAAAGCTTCAACCCCGATCACCCTCTCGCTCTCAAGATCAACCTTGGGCTGGTAATGGAGGACAAAGCGGTCGCCATCCAGTGCCGTTGCCAATTCCTCCTGCTGCAAAAGCCGCCGGGCCGCTTTGATATTCATTGCCGGAGTGAAGAACTGGAAAGTGTTCCGTCCCATCTCCTTGGCGCGATACATGGCCAGGTCTGCGTACTTCATCAGGGTTCCCGGGTCCTCACTGTCGTGAGGAATCATGGTGATACCGATACTGACGGTAATACCCACTTCGTGATCGTTCAATCGAATGCGCTGGCACAGGCGACGGAGAATGGTCTCGGCAACCTTGCCAGCGGCGTCCGGGCCACTGATACGTGACAGCAGCACAACAAATTCATCACCTCCCAGCCGGGCGACGGAGTCTTCCTCCCTGACGCAGCCGGTCAGCCACTGGGAAACCTGCTTGAGCAACTCATCGCCACTGTCGTGGCCAAGGGTGTCGTTGATTCGCTTGAAGCCATCCAGGTCCAGGAACATCAATGCGGCCGGCTCTTCGCTGCGGCGGCTTCGGCGCACCACGTGGCTGAGGCGGTCCTTGAACAACTGGCGGTTGGCCAGCCCGGTCAGTGGATCATAGAAGGCCAGGCGATGAAGTTCCGACTGGGCGGCCTTGAGCTGGGTCAGGTCTCGCAGGCTGAGCACAACACCATTGACCCCCGGTACGTTGAGCATGGCGGTAAAGGTACCTTCCATGTCTCGCCACTGGCCTTCCGAATCCCGTATGCGTGCCCGGATCACCGGAATCTGTTTACCGGGCAATTTGATCGCCTCGTCAAACCCGGCCTTCAATTGGGGCCAGTCTTCCGCGTGAACCAGGGTATCAAGCTCCAGGCCGTAGACCTGTTCGGGATCAAAACCAAGGATGTCGCGGCTGGATGGGCTCGCATACCGGGGATTGCCCTTGCGCTCCAGTACCAGGGTTACATTCGCGGCTCCTTCGGTGATGGCCCGATAACGGCCGGCACTGATCTGCGCCTGGATACGGCTGCGAATCATGGTAAGGACAAACAGGAACATCAACAGACTGATGAGAATACCTGAACCGAGGACAATCGGCGGCCGCGGGTCAGACGCGAGGAAATCAAAAGCCGGGGTAGAGCGGGTCTGTAACAGCCAGTCCCGGCCACCATGGGTAATCGTCTGGCTCATCTCAAAGCTGAACTCCTCATCCAGAGAGCCCAGATTGGAGCCGTACATCAATGAGTCCCGGGAAATCTCCCCGGCATCGTAGATTTTCACATCCAGGAACGGAGCAATCAGGCCGACGATGCCATCCAGCAGATGATTCATCCTGAAAGCACTGAAAACGTAGCCCGCCAGCATCATCTGGCGCTCCACACGGCTTTCCGGTGTCTCACCACCCTGGTAGACCGGGTAATACATCAGAAAGCCCGCCTGGTCTTCAGCGACTTCTTCCTGCACCAGCACCACTTTACCGGTTACCGTGGGGGTGGCATGATCCCGGGCACGCACCATTGCCCGCCGGTGCACTGGGTCACTGAACGCATCGTAGCCCAGTGCCTTGCGGTTGCGATTGGTCCCTGGCTCCAGATACACCATGGGGTAGTAGTCCGGGCCGGTGCCCAGCGGTGTTACCAGGTAGTTGAGAATGCCATCCCGCCGGACGGACGCTATATGGTCCGCCATCTGGCGAACACCAATCTTCTGGACATAACCGATGCCCTGAATACCCGGGTAGTATCGGTTGATATCCACGTTGTCGACGTATTCCCGCCAGTCTTCCCTGCTGACTTCACCGGCAACAGCAAAAAGACCGGCGCTGCCGGCCAGCACCTGCTCATAATTCAGGAGACGTTCTTCGATGGCGGTTTTGAGCTGAAGTGACTGGGTTTTGAAACGGGCTTCGGTGCGATCATCCACCAGACGAATCGACAATTGCCACAGCGATACCGTCACCACAAGTGCGCCTGCCAATAGCAGCCACGCCACCCATGAATATCGCGGCTGAAGCAGTTTCCGGAGGGGAAGATCCTTTTTATTCATCATGCGGGCAGGTCCGATCCATGGCCAGTTGTCTGGTTATTTGGGCCATTATAACAAAAGCCCTGCTGGCTGTCGTTTAACCAACAACCCGCAGGGCTTCATTCAGTGAACGCCGGCACATTTCAACGGCACCTCTCACCGGAACCCTGTCTGTCAGGGCTTCATCACCAGATAGATAGCCCGCCCCTGACGCACAACGCGAACTGACACGGCACCGTTTTCCGGCAATGAGGCAACCGCTTCGCGGAAGTCCTCAACGGAATTGACCGGATGCCGGTTGAGCTCGGTAATCACATCCCGGGGCCGGATACCGGCATTCAGTGCGGGCCCCTGGGTAATGTTTGACACCAGCACGCCACCGGAAATCTCCAGCGAGTCCCTGACGTCGTCCGGCAGTGGCTCGACGGTCATCCCCAATGGCGCAGATGACGAATCGTTGCCACCCGGAGCCGGTGCGGATGCACGCTCTTCACCCTCTTCCGGCAGTTTACCGATCTCGACATCCAGGGTGATCTGCTCCCCTTCACGCATAACCTCAAGGGAGGCTGTTTCGCCCACAGGCGTGCGGCCCACCATGGGAGGAAGGTCAGACGACAGGGTGACGTCCTCGCCTTCGTATTCAAGTACGATGTCCCCGGCTTTCAAGCCGGCTTTCTCGGCCGGAGAACCGGCCATAACCTCTGCCACCAGGGCCCCACGGGGACGCATCAGGCCGAAAGATTCCGCCAGATCACGGTTCACTTCCTGAATCAGGACACCAAGCCATCCACGGGAAACCGATCCCTCGTCCCTCAACTGCCTGAACACATTCATGGCATCGTCGATGGGAATAGCGAACGACACCCCCATGAAACCACCGGAGCGGGTATAGATCTGTGAGTTGATGCCAACAACCTCGCCGTCCAGGTTGAACAACGGCCCTCCCGAGTTGCCCGGGTTGATCGCGACATCGGTCTGGATGAACGGCACATAGTTTTCAGACGGCAGCGAGCGGCCAAGGGCACTGACGATGCCGGCGGTCACCGTGTAGTCAAAACCGAAGGGGGAACCGATGGCCAACACCCATTCGCCCACTTTCAGATCACGGGAGCTTCCCACCCGGACAACAGGCAGATCGTCTCCATTTTCGATCTTCAGGACCGCCATATCCGAACGCGGATCGGTTCCTACCAGTTTGGCCTGCAACTCACGACGATCATTAAGGCGCACAATGATCTCATCGGCACCTTCCACAACGTGGTTGTTGGTCAGCACATAGCCGTCACTGGAAACGATAAAACCGGACCCCATGGAATGACGAGGCGCCGAGCCTCCCGGATTACCGCCAAAAGGTGACTGGGGGCCGCGGAAGAAGTCCTGAAAGAATTCCGGTAGTTGCTCAAGCTGTCGTTCATCGAACGGAAGGCCGTGGGAGCGGTTACGCCCGGACTTCGGCTCGGTCGTGGTACTGATATTGACCACGGCAGCGGAATTTTCCTCAACCAGCTCCGTGAAATCAGGCAAGCTGCGGGCCGAGACAGATTGAGCCAGTGACAAAGGCACCAGCAGACAAAGCAGATACAGACCGACTGCTGTCATACCCCGACGTTCATGCCAGGAAGACATTTCGCGGCCATTCATTACTTTGAGCATTCAGAACCCCCTGATCAGCGATTGTTTGCAAGTCATTGTGCGGGCAATACCGGTCTTTTCAAGATGGCGACAAGGGTTCAGGACGGGAATCGGCCAGTACCTGTCGTACCTTCACCAGGCGTGGCTCGTATTGACGAGAGGGGCTCGACCCGACTCGCCTGGCCACCAGGAAACCCACCGCCATCCCGACGGCAGCACCGAACATGGCGATAGCATCATTCCCCCCTGACAGCTGGTGCCCGAACACAGTTCCAAGAACCATCAATACCAGCGGTAACGCGTAAACCAGCAGGGAAGCACCAAGCAGCGCAGACTCCTCAATAGCAACCGTCACTTCATCGCCAACCCCTGCACCGAGATCGTTGGTCACCAGCACCTGGTTGGCACGCCCACCAGACACGCCTGCCAGTGCACGCTGGCCACAACCCTGACGCACCGAGCAACTCTCGCAGGCACTGGTTCGAATGGTCTGCACCCAGACCCTGTCCCCACTGACCGCCACCACCTTGCCTGTTTCCGTAATCATTGCCGGACAGCTCCGAAGGCCAGGGTATCGTCTACCTTGACCGCGTCCGCAACCTTGCGTGCTGTCGTGGGGGGGATTTCACCAACCACAGTCACGAAAAAATCCACGCCATCCACCTCGAGCTGTTTCATATAAACGGTCGTCGCGCCAATGCGGGAGGCCCCGGTAGGCATCACGACCTTCCTGGCTGGCTCAACAAACACCGAGAATGCCGCCAGACCGTCCGAAAAAGCAACCGCCTGCCCTTTACCCGACCGCGGAGCCGCTGCCGGGATAAACCCATCCGGCTGCCATTCAAGAGTCCAGCCGTCCATTCTTGGTGCCGGGGACGATGTCTTTTTGGGCGCCAGATCCCTGGCAATTTCCTCGCCCTCGGTACGAATCACAAATTCACTGTCTGAAATACTGTCGGTAATTTCGAGGCTGGTAAACTGGAAATGCTCAAGCACATCGCCACCGGATGAACGCACATGACTTTTGACCAGCAGGCCGGTCGATTTTTCCAGCCACAATTGGTGACTGTAACGAAGCTTGTCCCTGGCCTTCAGGGCAAGCTTGACCACGTCGTACCCGGCGATACGATCGTCACCGGCCAGTTCCGGCTGATACCAGCGGCTGACCGGCATCAGTTGACTTGAAAATGCTTCCGCGAAGGGGCCCGAGGGAATCACCTGGTCCAGTTGGATACGCCCGTGATCAGGAAGCACGCACACCACACGCATGCCTTTGCGGACGATTTCACCGCTGGCACCGTCCTGGGGAACAAGTCGTTCTTCCACCAGACCGTCCTGGTATCGGTGGGCAATCTGCATGGAGCTGACCTGATCACCCCGCGCATAGACAAACACGCCACGGTAGGACGTCATATTCAGAGAGGGACCAAGACGGTCAAGCCAGTATTCAGCGTCCTTGGTGACTGTTTCAGCAAATGCCTGGCCGGCCGCAAAACCAGCCACAATCATGAGCATCGCCAACATTCGCCTGCCAGGGCTCAGAAACCGACTCCGAATTCCGGTTACCGTTCTGTGCATCAGTTACTCAACTCCCAGTAATCAGGATGAAATCATGGGCCTAGTAACCGGACCCCGATGCACTTACCAACCGTGCGTAACCAACCGAGCCCCGGCCTGCCCCAACGCTGTTGTGCTGGGCATGCTCCAGAAGGTAGCGGCTGACCTGTTCCCATTGCTCCTCGTCCAGCCCCTGCAGTGCCACTTCCTGTACC
>CAZFPG010000212.1:0-6247 GCA_964521055.1 uncultured Marinobacter sp. | reverse complement strand
AAACGCTCAAGGATGATGGCTAGTGCAAGAATGGAACAGGCAAGAATCGGCACCATGAGGATGCCACCGGCTTTCAAAAGCTCGAACACGCTTGGTCTCCCTGATTGTTAGCAAGCCGCGCTACTTTAGCATAGCTACCGGCGGAGGCCACACCCGGAATGTCACGGTTTTTATACGCAACATCAGCAGCATTCCGGTTTGCGTATCCAGAACGGCGTTTGCGCCCTCGCTTCGGTTACCGACACCCCGTCCCGCCTGAAGACCAGGTGCACGGCTCCGGACGTGGCAGTGTTCAACAGGCGGCTACCCGCCGACAGGTACCGGCTTACCACATCCTCGTGGGGATGCCCGAAACGATGCCGGTAACCCGCACTGAACAGCGCAATATCCGGGGCCATGGCTCCCACCCACTGTTCCGAAGACGACGTTTTGCTGCCATGGTGTGGCACCAGGACAACCCGGAACGGGTCGGGCTCCTGAACGGGATTTACAGGGAACAGACGCTCCACCCGCCGGGTGATATCCCCGGGCAAGACCACCTCCATCGCGTGAGAGGCGGACCTGACGGTCAGTACGCAGGACGCATCGTTACCCTCAACCTCGCCGGGACTGCGCCAGAAGGACAGATCCAGGTTGCCCATGGCCCGGCTCCCGTTGCGCGCGCAGGATTCCACAGTCACCCCGGCGTCATCGGGCAGCATGGCCGCTACCCGCTCTGGCTCGCCGGTAACCACGCGCCCCACCTCAAAAGCGGAGAAAAGCAGGGGCAAACCGCCGGCATGATCGCCATCACCGTGGCTGATGACCAATGTATCAATACGACGGACCCCAAGCTGTTTCAGGTTGGGTATCAATACCGACTCCACCGCCGAATAGACACCTTCAAGCGCCGGGCCGGTGTCGTATACCAGCACCTGCTTCCGGTCCCGCACCATGACCGAGAGGCCCTGGCCGACATCCCACACCCAGAGTTCCGGGTGGTCTGCCCGCGTATTATCAGCGCCAGTGCGTTCCCCCATGACCAGCGGTACTGTTAATCCCAGAACAACCAGGCAGCCAGTTACCTTCCGAAATCCGCCAAATGGCACCAGCAACGCGGCCATGACCACCCCAGCCAGCAGCAGGAGGGTCGGCAATCCTGGAGCCGGCATCGCCAGCTCCACCCCCGCCAGCCAGGACAGCCCCTGCCAGAGCGCTCCGAACACCAGATCAAGGGCGTTGATAACGACGCCGTCGGCCGCTGGTGAAATCGCCATTGCCAGCGCCCCGACCACCAGCACCGGCATAACCAGCAGTGACACCCAGGGTATGGCAAACAGGTTGGCCACAAAACCAATCAGAACCTGGGACTGACCAAGCACTTCCAGAATCGGCCAAAGCGCCGCAAACACGGCAAGCTGGGCGAGTAAAAGCCCCTGAAGCCAGCCCGCCTGGTGCAAACGGAGGCTGAACAGCAGCACAAGTACGGAGACCGCACCGAATGAGAGCCAGAACCCCTGGTCAAGGGGCGAGAACGGGTCACCCAGCAACACCAGAAACAGTGCCCCAAGCAACCCGGTAAAGGCACCCGTCCTGCGCGCACCCAACAGAATCCAGCCGGCGATAATCACCATGACAAGAGCCCGCCGGGTGGGTACCGAGAAGCCTGCTGCCAACGCGTATGCGAGGCTGGCGAGGGACACACAGAGAAAGACCACGCCACGCAGCCTGCCCGGCGTTACATGGCCCTGGGGCAGGCAGAGCAACAGTCGCCGGCAGACAAAACCGGCGCCGGCCGCCACCAGGCCCAGGTGCAACCCGGATATGGCCACCAGGTGAATCGTGCCAGTTGCCTTGAGGACATCCCAGTGCCCGGGTTCCATGTGGCCCCGGTAACCGATCATCAGGGATGTTATCAGAGGGAAGTGCCGTGCCCCGGACAGCCGTTCCGACGCTGCATCAACCAGCCCGTTTCGCCAGCGGTGGTAGCGACAGACAGACTGACAGTCAAGACCTGCGTCGGGGGCAAGCTCGCGAATGGTGCCGGTGGCGCCAAATCCCTTTCTGAACAGCCAGGATTCGTAGCGGAATCCCACGGGATTGACGGCGCCGTGGGGGCGCTTGAGAACCACCCTGAGCCTCAGGCGTTGAGGAATGCGAGTGGTTGCTGCTTCTCCGTACCAGGCAAGACGCAATTTCCTGGGCATATCCGGTGCCCGGACATGCTCCGGCAGGTGCCACCGCTCGACACAGAACGCAAAACGGACACTGCTGAAACTGCCGTCGGTGGGAACGTCACACACATACCCGGAGACTTCCAGCTCCTCCCCTTCCAGATCAGCCGGAAGGATGGCCTTCTGACGGGAATCAGCCTGCCAACCCGCCCAGCACATGCCGGCAAGGACGCCTGCAAACAGCATCGCAGCTCCCCTGGACACCGGCGAATCAGCCACCCTCAGGGTAAGAAACGGGATTACCATCGCGGAAATCAGCCAGGGCAGAGGTGGCAAGACCGCAAGGCTATACAGTAAGATAACGCCGCAGGCGAAGCCCGCGAGGCCAATCCTGGCCACAAAACTCCCGGACAATCCTTGTCCTCCTTATGATTGATCTTCTCCGGGAACCGCAAATTCCCGGAATCATTGTCCTGAGCAGGCAGAACTTCCCGATGCCAAAGAAGTTCATGAAACGATATCTACCAACGCCGGAGAAGGTGCGAGCGATCGAATCGCTGCACTTCCTTGGTGATATCCTTCATGAACCCAACCTGTGGCATATCAACCGGCACAGCGTTGCCCGCGCCTTCCTGGTGGGCATTTTCCTGGCGTTCATTCCCATGCCTTTCCAGATGCTGGCGGCAGCCTTCTTCGCCATCTGGTTTAACGCCAACCTGCCGCTGTCAGTGGTTCTGGTGTGGATCAGCAATCCGGTGACCATGCCCCCCATGTTCTACTTCAACTACAAGATCGGGGCCTGGATTCTCGACCGGCCGGTGCTGAACTTCGAGTTCCAGCTATCCTGGTCATGGCTCAGCGGGCGACTTCTGGACATCGGTGTGCCCCTGTACCTGGGATCCCTCCTGGTCGCTACCTTATCGGCGTGCCTGGCTTACCTCATCATCCAGTTCCTGTGGCGGCGCAAGGTTCGCTCTGACTGGCAGGACCGCCGATCAGTCCGCATCCGCCACCGCCGGCTGGCCAGGCAGGCCCGGCGAGAGCAGAAAAGCGACAGTCAGAGTTCCTGAAACAGCTCGCCCTGCTCAAGCCGCAGCACCCGCCCGAGACTTTTTGCCATCTTCATGTCATGGGTGACCAGCACAAAAGCAATACCGATCTGATCCCGCAACGACTCAATAAGGTCACGAACCCCCTCTCCGGTCTGCTCATCCAGATTGCCCGTGGGTTCGTCCATCAACACACATTCAGGCTCATTCACCAGAGCCCGGGCAATGGCGACCCGTTGACGTTCCCCACCGGACAGTTCACCGGGCTTGTGAGCCAGGCGATGGCCCAGGCCCACACGCTCTAGAATAGCGCTTGCCTTGTCTGAGGCCTGCTTTACCCCGAGACCACCCAGAGCACAGGGCATCATCACGTTTTCCAGCGCGGAAAACTCGGGAAGCAGGTGGTGAAACTGGTAGACAAACCCCAGGTGATGGTTCCGGAAGCGGGCGCGCCCGGCCTCGCTCATGCGATGAATGTCCTGACCGCAGATATCGATATGCCCGGACGACGGCTTATCCAGCCCCCCGAGAAGGTTCAGCAGAGTTGTCTTGCCAGCACCACTACTGCCAACGATACCAACGCTTTCCCCGGCGGATACCCGCAGCGAAATATCCGAGAAAATCGTGAGCTTTCCAGGGCCTTCATTGTAGGTACGGGTGACCTTCTCGCAGTCAATCACCAGCGCCCCGCCACTGTTCATGGTTGTTGAATCACTCATAGCGCAAAGCCTCCGCCGGATCGACGCGTGATGCACGCCAGGCCGGATAAATCGTTGCAAGCAGGCTCAGGGCAAGGCCGGCCCCACTGATAATCCACACGTCCTGCCACTGCAACTGGGACGGCAGGTAACTGATGAAGTACACATCCGCGCTAAGGAACTGATGCCCCATGAACTCTTCCAGCCAGGCGATGAATCCGCTGATGTTATAGGCACCAAACACGCCCAGCGCGGTCCCCACAATGGTACCGGTGATGCCGATAACGGCACCCTGGACGATGAATATGCGCATGATTCTGCCCGGAGTGGCCCCCATGGTACGCAGGATGGCGATATCCGCGGTTTTATCGGTAACCACCATCACCAGGGTGGAGACAATATTGAAGGCCGCCACCGCGACGATAAACATCAACAACAGGCCGATCATGGTTTTCTCCATGCGGATGGCCTGGAACAGGTTACCGTGGGTACGGGTCCAATCGGATATGTAGTGGCGTCCACTAAGCTCCGTTGCTGCTTCCCTGGCTACATTAGGAGCCTTGAACAGGTCGTCCACCAGCAGGCGCACCCCCTCGGCCTTGCCACCGGTGCGCATGAGTTTGGCGGCATCGTCCATGTGGATCAGGGTGTAGTTGCCGTCCAGCTCTGCCCCCACGCTGAACACACCTTTTACCGTAAACCGCTTCAGTCGCGGCATGACACCGGCAGGGGTGACGGAAGCCTCCGGCAAAACAACGGTTACCCTGTCACCAATCTGGAGCCTGAGAGCCGACGCCATCTGCTTACCGACTATGATGCCGAATTCCCCCGACTTCAGGTCATCCAGACCGCCTTCGATCATGTGATTCTCGATGATCGATACGCTACGCTCCTGGTCCGGTAGAATGCCGTTGAGCAAAACGCCCCTGACATCGCCGCCACCGGTCACCATGCCCTGCCCCTGGATGTATGGCGCAGCGGCAATCACCGACGGATGCTGTTCAACAGTGCGATCAACATCTTCCCAGTCCCGAAGCCCGTCGTCGGCCTGGATGGTGGCGTGGGGCACCATGCCCAGGATCCGTTGCTTGAGTTCGCGGTCGAAGCCGTTCATCACCGACAGAACAATGATCAGCACCGCTACACCGAGCATCAGACCGATCATGGAAGTGAGTGATATGAATGAAATAAAGTGGTTTCGTCGTTTGGCCGCGGTGTACCGCAAACCGACATACAGTGATAAGGGTCTGAACATTGGGAGGAGCCTGTCGCTACCTTCTGGTCTGTCGAAATTCCTGCCCCGATACGGAGCGGCAGGAAGCTGCTAAACTTCTATCAGGAAACAATAATACCGTGTTCTGGAGTTCCGATGCCTGCAACGACACCCCATGAAAACCCGGCGGAAATCCCTTCTGACCGCAGGGACTATTTTCGTATCAGCGACCATATTGGCCTGGAGATCCGCAAGCTCGGCTCCGATGACGCCGGCGGGGAGCCCCCCTTCAACGGCAGCCATCTGGAGAGCCTCCGCTCGGAATTCAGGCGCCTTGACCAGGACGTGCGGGCACAACTGGCCACCCTGGCGGAGCGAGACCGCCTGCTGACCTCACTGATCAAGTCACTCAACGGGAAGCTGGATACGCTGGCGCGCATTATGGCCTTTGAGCAAAATCCGTTGCAACCTGAAGACTGGCAGGACGTCACACTCAGCGAAGGCGGCCTGGCATTCCACACAGCCACCAGCAGCTTTATGACAGACGAAATCCTGGCCCTGCGGATGACCCTGCCCCCGGAACTGTTCCAGCCGGTTGCCACGGCACGGGTGATCAGTGTTGAGCCGGACGGCAGCGGAGGTGCCACGGTTCATACGGAGTTTACCGACATCCATGACACTGACCGCCAGCAAATCGCCCGCCATGTAATGCGCTGGCAGATACGGCAGCGGCAAAAAGAATAAACTGTCCACAATTCGCGGAATCGGGGCTGACTTTTGTTAGTCTTTATCAGATATTACGTTTTATCAATGTATTGCCACGGAGTACGCCACTGATGAAAAAACGCACAATAAAAGCAGTCTGTGCCGCCACCGCCCTCACCGCACTGGCAATCGGGCCGTTCACTACCGCTGCCGCGGAAGAGGTCCGGGTTCCTGTCAAAGCACAGGCCGAACGCAGCGCCCAGGAAGATCTGCCGCGCACCGGCATGAGCCAGTCCAGCGTCCGCAATGGCTGGGGTGAACCCAGGGAAACCCGGGGGCCGGTCGGTGATCCACCAATCGCCCAGTGGCATTACGACGATTTTGTCGTGTATTTTGAGGACAACAGGGTTATCCACGCCGTACTGAAAC
>CAZFPG010000211.1:4206-6259 GCA_964521055.1 uncultured Marinobacter sp. | reverse complement strand
CGGTTACCGTTACCCATCCGGATATTATCCGTTACTTTATGACCATCCCCGAGGCCAGCCAGCTGGTGCTGCAGGCCGGTAGCATTGGCCTGGGCGGCGAAGTGTTTGTGCTGGATATGGGCGAGCCGGTGAAGATTGCGGACCTGGCCAGGAAGATGATTCACCTGATGGGGCTTGAAGAGAAAATTGAGGATGCCCCGGGCGGTGATATTGAAGTGGTTTTCACCGGCCTGCGCCCGGGAGAGAAGCTTTACGAGGAGCTGCTGATTGGAGACGACCCACAGGGTACGTCTCACCCCCGTATTATGATGGCGCGGGAGGCTTTTCTGCCCTGGGAGCGGGTGGAGGAGTTGCTCAGCCAGTTACAGCGTGCCAGTCAGTCTTTTGATTGCGCTGCGATTATTGACGTTCTGAAAGACGCCAGGACGGGTTATGCGCCCAACGGCAACCTTGAGGACCTGGTTTGGTGTAACGGCCAGTCGGATATGGTGGCGAAAGACCGTCAGGGTGAGAAAGTACACCGGTTGTCAGTGTAATCCGACACCACCTAGCCTGACAAATTCGGTGGCTGGCCCGGGGGTGGGGGTACCTTTTCTTTGGAAAAAGAACTCGCTTCGCTCAGACACCTTTTTCTGGCAGAAAAGGTAGCCCTGCCACCGGGCGGATCGAGCTTTTGAGGGCATCTCAGGTAGGTAACGTTAATCCATGGAAGGAGCGGGTATATATGTATTCCGAGCGCTTTGGGCTAGAAGTCAGAATTACCCACCACGCAATGCAGAGGATGCGCACTCGATTTATAACGGATGCTGAACTGGAGATATTGATTGAAGAAGGGCAAACTCGTTACAAGGATGAGCGCAAATTGTGGGTTGCTCATCATTTTAAAGAGCGGCCTGATAATTTGTTGTGCGCTCCGGTAGTACTTGAAGAAAAATTGTTAATAGTGAAAACAGTTATGCACCATTTTTCATGGGAGGGTTGAGAGCAATGCGCACCGTCTATGATGAAGCAGATGATATTCTCACAGTCCATCTCAGTGACAAGCAGATTGTGAGAGAGGTTTCACAGGATTGGAATACTCACATCAGTTATGCAGCCGACGGTTCAATCGTTGAGGTTGTAGTGCTTGATGCGCAGAAAAATGGGGCATGGCCGTTAGTTAAAACACATGCCGCGTAACATAAATTTGGTAGCTGGCAGGTCAATATTTGATATTGAATCTTCACAATAAGCAGTAAGGGACTATGATCGACATAAAACACCACGGAGCGGTGACAGGCGTAACCGGTTCCTGCCATGAACTGGTTGTAGGCAACTCCGGCATTCTGATTGATTGCGGCCTGTTCCAGGGCGAGGAGGAGGGCAACGGTGCCGGTGCCTCGGACCTTTCCATTGATTTTTCCATCGGCCACATCCGTGCGCTGGTGGTGACCCATGTGCACATCGACCATGTAGGTCGCATTCCCTATCTGCTTGCTGCCGGGTTTGAGGGGCCGATTATCTGTTCGGAGCCTTCGGCCATTATGCTGCCGGAGATTCTTGAAGATGCCCTGAAGATTGGCTTCACCCGGGACCGGGCGCTGATTGAGCGGGTGTTGGGGTTGATTCGGTCCCGCCTTGTGCCGGTGCCCTATGGGCAGTGGCATTCGGTATTTGACCGTGAGGGCGAGTCGCTTTCCGTTCGGTTGCAGAGGGCAGGGCATATTCTGGGCTCGGCCTATGTGGAGTGTGAAGCGGAGTGTAGCGGCGAGTTTGAGAGGATTGTATTCAGTGGTGACCTCGGCGCGCCCCATGCGCCGTTGTTGCCGGAGCCCCAGCCACCGGAACGGGCGGACCGGGTGGTGATTGAAAGCACTTACGGTGACAAGGACCATGAGAGCCGGGAAAGCAGACGTTACCGACTGAAGGCAGTGTTGGAGCATGCGCTTGCGGATGGCGGGACGGTGTTGGTGCCGGCGTTCAGTATTGGGCGGACGCAGGAGTTGCTTTACGAGATTGAAAGTTTGATTGCTGAATTTGGGGATGGCGAGATTGCTCAGATAAGTGTGGGGTC